>JAQBPP010000105.1 GCA_028287455.1 Bacilli bacterium
CATTGGCTACCCAATTGGTGCCTGTGTTAAAATCTTCCTTATTGGATTCTCTGCACAGGGTGTTTATCTTTGGCTTGATTTTTATTCTCCTGGGCACCATTTTGGCCTTGTTCTTAGGACGAATCAAACTATCCGACCGCAAAGCAGCCCGAGATGCCGCAGTTTAAATCCAGGAAAACCCTCCCTTATTGGGGGGGTCACCATTTTCACCATTCTAGCTGTTCGTTTATCGAACTGATACGCGTTCATTCGGCATCCATAGTTTAGCTATGTTCTATGATAGGACTCAAGTGGACACTGACCAATTGCCAGTGTCCCTTTTGTTCTGTAAAGACAAGCGTCACAATTCGGGCACCCATTTGAGCGAATCGTGGTCTGGCTTGGGACCAACGCGCGATATAAATTAGTACCTGGTATTAATAATTGGTGGTATACTAGCAGAATACTGAACTGGGGGTGGATCATCATGCAAAGGTCACATTCGAATGCTAAAATCACTGCAATCGGTACTTATGTGCCGGAACATGTCCTCACTAATTTGGATTTGGAGAAACTGGTGGACACTAACGATGAATGGATTGTAAGTCGAACGGGCATCCGGGAACGACGGATCGCAAGTCCCGAACAATACACGACAGATTTGTGTGTGCGATCTGCCCTGAATTTATCCAGCAGGTATCCGGTGTCACTGGAAGACGTCGATCTGATCCTCGTGGCTACCACAACCCCTGATTATTCATTTCCTAGTACAGCCAGCCAGGTGCAGGCAAGATTAGGGCTCCAAAATGCGGGTGCAATTGATTTAAATGCCGCTTGTGCAGGTTTTGTGTATGGACTGCAGGTGGCAGATGGATTAATCACCGCAGGGCTCAACCGAAAAATACTCGTGTTTGCTGCTGAAACGTTATCCAAAATCACTGATTACACAGATCGGTCAACCTGCGTTTTGTTTGGCGATGGCGCAGGTTGCGTGCTGGTTGAGTACACGGAACATAATCCGAGCTTCTTATCTTCTTGCATGGGCTCAAATGGCGCAGGCGGCATCCATTTGTATCGAACAGGATTATCGGATCAGATGAATGGGCAGCAGCTGAGTGGCAGTGGCTACTTGATGCAGAATGGGCGTGAAGTGTATAAGTGGGCGGTTACATCAGTTCCAACCGGGATGAAACAGCTCTGTGCGAAAAGCAATGTCAGCATCAAAGAGGTCGACTGGTTTGTACCGCATAGCGCAAATCTAAGAATGATTGAATCAATTTGTGAAAAAAGCGGTTTTCCACTTAAAAAGACGTTGTGGAGTTTAGAGCGGTTCGGAAATACATCCTCTGCCTCGATTCCTTTGGCATTGGATCTGGGATTGCAGGAAGGCAAGCTCAAGCCTGGCGACAAAGTCATGTTGTATGGGTTTGGTGCCGGTCTTGTGCAAGCAGGTGCCTTGCTGAACTGGACGCTTTAAACAAAGAGACTGGGATTAGCCTCCACAGACATAAGCTAGAGTAGGATCATGTCGGGTCGGAGGAGAGAGATATGCCGGGTTCTTTTTCGAAATTATTTGCGCTGGAACATCCCTTTTGGCTGGCAGTGCTAAGAGATCACGCTCAGTTCATCAGGGATTCATTCGCACCAAAGGAACAAACCTATATTGCACATAGCCAATATTTCCTGGACTCCTACCAGAGATTTCTGCAGGAGCTTCCTGCACGCGTTGCGGATCCTGTCCAATCGACCGCCGCTTATCGTGCTGCCACCGTTCAATTGATTCAATGGAAGCAAAATTTACTGGAGGAACAAATGCAAGGCAAGGTCACGTTGCACCTTCCGCCTACCTTTATCGACCATATGGCAAGGGAGGCAACCGAGTATGTGACGGTCATTGATCGTCTGTCTGCCGGACGTCCCCTGTCAGGTGCCGCGCTTGCGATTCACTCCCACCTCCTGTGGCTGCCAGATGCTATGGGTCACGCAGGCGGGATCCGCGCCAATCTTGATTTGCAAGAAATCAGGGAGTTTGATCGGGCGAATCAATGGGTCAGCCAGTTTCAAACCCTCTATGTGGAGGCATTGGAAATCGCCTCGAAATTCAGAAGAGGCCCCGTGATGATCCCCTCTTTTCAACGCTTTACCCGATTGTCCGCAGAGAAGATTACCTTATTTTGGCACTACCTGGTGGAACTGAAAGAATTAGTCGAAGAAGCGGCGATTCTCAGCACCCTTCATCCTTTAATGCCTGACCATATGGCGAGGGAATCAGCTTACTATTGTCACAAAATAACGGATCTTTATATAGAAAAAAATGTTGATTCCTTACTCACTTGATTGCAGGCAAAGTCGTTGGCAAGGAATCAACATTTTCTTCTCTCGTTCTAATGAAACTGTTTAATCATCGACTCGGTCGTTTGGCAATCCCACCCTCAAAGGTGCAGGACGCTCGCAAGTACTAGTCATTTGATAATGAACGCCTGTTGTTGATGACTCATGAAACGCATGCATCGCTTCCAGAACATGGTAAGCTAAACTTCCGTTTGCCCGATGAGCTCTGCCGCTGCGCAGAGCATGAGCCAGATCCGCAACGCCAAGGCCCCGGCTGTTGTCAGTGAAGCCATGCGTTAAAGGTACCTCAGTCCACTCTTTTTCATCTCTGCGCCTCAAGAATACCTGACCGCCAAATGTATTCGGATCTGGCACCTTCAATGTACCTTCGCTGCCATAAATCTCAATTCTCGGCAGATCCGCGCCACCGAAAATATCAAAACTAGTAATCATCGTGCCAATGGCCCCACTCTGAAAGTCAAGAATTCCCGCCACATGCGTGGGAACCTGTACGTCTATGCTCTTCCCTGCCTTGGGCGAACTCGTAATGGTGCGCTGGGGAAAAGTAATACGGGTAGAACCAGTAATACGTTTAATAGGACCGATTAACGCAACCAGAGCGGTCAAATAATAGGGACCCATATCGAACATTGGTCCACCACCTGCTTCGTAATAAAACTCTGGATCCGGATGCCAGTGTTCATGGCCGCGGCTCATCATAAACGCGGTGGCAGCTACAGGCTCTCCAATTGCACCTTCATCGATTAATTTCCGGCAAGTCTGAATGCCGCCTCCTAAAAAAGTATCAGGCGCGCTGCCTGCAAAGAGTCCTTTTTCAGCCGCGAGGGACAGGATGGCTTGGCCTTCCTGGATGGTGACTGCCAGCGGTTTTTCAACGTAAACATGCTTGCCTGCGTTTAGAACTTGCAGGCAAACGTTGGCATGTGCCTTCGGAATGGTTAGATTAATGACAATCTCAATTTCCTGATCAGCTAGCAGCTCCTCAACTGAACAAGCTTTGGCAATATTGAACTCGGCTGCCTTCGCACGGGCGCGTTCGACGTCCAAATCCGCGCAGGCTGTTACTTCCAAGATTTCGAACCGTTTTGTAGCATTAAAATATGCACTGCTAATTTTCCCGCAGCCAATGATCCCGACTTTGACCTTGTTCATAAAATCCTCTCCCAATGGTTCAGGTTATGTTTCAAGCGCATTTAATTTAATGGATGTCCTGTTAAGTTAAGCCCACCAAATTTCCCCTATTCGCTGCTTGATTAACTGATTCTTCAAGAAGGCAACAGCTTTTTGGAACCCTTCTTCTACCGACATTAAACTATCTTCGTGTTCGATGCTGATTACTCCGTCATAACCAACTAACTGCAGCGTGCTAATGATTTGTCTCCAGGTTTCTTCACCATGGCCATAACCAACAGTACGGAAAATCCAGGAGCGATGCAGCTCATCCCGGTAGCTTTTGGTGTCCAGCACCCCGTTGATCGGTGTATTTTGCTGATCAATTGCCGTATCTTTGGCATGGAAGTGAAACAACGCACCCGCTTTGGCCAATACCTTGATGCAAGCCACAGGATCCATATTCTGCCAGAACAGATGACTCGGATCAAAGTTAACTCCAATGCTATCGCCGCACTCTTGCCGCAGCCTGATCGCGGTTTCCGTGTTGTAAACCACAAACCCTGGGTGTGATTCGATCGCCACACGCACTCCTTGCTGCTGCAGAAACTGGTGTTGTTCACTCCAGTAAGGGATCACTTTTTCTTTCCATTGCCAATCGAGCACAGTTAAGAAATCGTCTGGCCATGGACAGGTGATCCAGGACGGATATTTCGAATGCTCCGACTCGCCGGGGCAGCCGGAGAAGGTGATGACTGTCTCTACTCCAAGCTGATTAGCCAAACGCACCGTATTTTGGAAATCCAGATGATGAGCAGCGGCAATTTCTGCATTTGGGTGCAGCGGGTTGCCGTGACAGCTGAGCGCGCTGATCGTCAGACCCCGACTTTCGATCGCCTGCTTAAATTGTCTGATTTTATTGTTATCTGCGAGCAGCTCAGCTGGGTTGCAATGTTTGCTGCCTGGAAATGCGCCTGTGCCAATCTCAACAGCTTCCAGGCCGCTTTGTGCAATATAATCCAATGCCTCTTCAAGCGATTTGTCGCCAAATAGAACTGCAAATACACCTAATTTCATAATGGTCCCTCCAGAAAATAAATAATTGCAATCCGATTGTACACTAAAGTTCAGGCACGGCAATCCATGCCCGCTGCCGAATCGATTGATCCACACAGTCCAGCACCTGTTGACATTTCACCCCGTCTACAAAATTTGGAATCGGTTGCCGTCCCTGCTCAATTGCATTCATCAGTTCCACCACTTCATGAATAAACGTGTGCTCATAGCCAATCGTATGACCTGGCGGCCACCAGGCATCCATATAGGCATGCGCCTGATCTGTTGCCAGGACGCGACGGAATCCCTGCACATCTTCGTCGTCCGTGCGGAAATAGACCTCCAATTCATTCATGCGCTCAAAGTCGAATCGAACACTTCCGAGGCTCCCGTTCACTTCAAATGAATTCGTACAACGATGGCCCGGCGCAAAACGTGTCGACTCAATCGTGCCCAGCGCGCCGTTTTGGAAGCGGGCTAAAAATGCAGTTGCGTCATCCACAGTCACTGCACCCATTTCTGCGCTGCTGCTGCCCGCCCCGGATAAGCCGGTCATTTCGGTGGCAAGTGGCCGTTCTTTGACGAATGTTTCACTCATGCCGATCACCTCAGCAAATTCGCCGACTAAAAATCTGGCCATGTCAATGACGTGCGCTCCTAAATCTCCATGAGATCCGGAGCCGGCAATGTCTTTTTGCAGCCGCCAGACCAGGGGAAAAGAGGGATCAACGATCCAATCTTGCAGAAATACTCCACGGAAGTGGTAGATGCGTCCTAACCGGCCGCTGGCAATAATCGATTTCGCAAGCTGCACCGCAGGAGCGAATCGGTAATTAAAGCCCACCATATGTACTACCCCGGCGATTTGCACTGCTGTTAACATCTCTTTTGCATCTGCAAGCGTTAACGCAAGCGGTTTCTCACAGAATACGTGTTTTCCGCTAGCAGCTGCAGCTAGTACAATCTCTTTATGAGCATTGCTTGGCGCATTGATGTCGATTACGTCGATGTCATCACGTTCAATTAACCTGCGCCAATCCGTTTCGGACGAGTTCCAGCCAAACTGATGTCTTGCAGCTTCAAGAGCGTTTGCATCACGGCCGCAGATCGCCTGTTTCACCGGGCGCGCCACGTTTGGAAAAAACAAAGGCAGATCATGATAAGCATGGCTGTGCGCTTTGCCCATGAATTTGTAGCCGACCATCCCGACACGCACTTCTGCCATATGTAACTCCCCTCCTTGTCACGTCTTCAATCCTTACATACTACGTAATCCTTAACCTTGTCTCTCATACGTTGCTCACAAGTAAAATATGGCTAAAACTGATGATTATTCTTCTCACTGAATATAGTTAGAGATTTCCTGGATGACTTCCTGCTCCCATTCAAATTTATTAAACGTATGATCTGCTCCGAGAATCAACTTGATTGTGGCTTGGTCCCCATAACATAGTTCGCGGAATTTATCTGCAATCTGGACAGGGACATAACCATCGGCGGTGCCATGAATGAGCAGTACCGGACCTTGATAGCCTTTGGCCATTTGGAAGATATCAAGCTGCATAAGTTCCATGCCAAACTCCAGCCCGACCAGATTGCCACCCCGATCCACGGCACGAACAGAAGCAAGATCAGCCGACTTCGCAATGCCCGCCATCTCTTCTTTCACCAGATCACTCATGTTTCCTGCGGGTGCCAACAGAATTAATTTGGAGATCTCTTCTTTGCGCTCGCCTGCCACTGCGCTTGCAACCAACCCGCCCATGCTAAAACCAATCAGTGTAATGTGATTCGAATCAATCCGCGAGTCATTTTGTACAAAATTAAGAATGGCATGTGCTTCGTCGATTTCTTTGGAAAGAGTCATGTCTTCAAATTTGCCATCGCTTTCACCGCTGCCGAGGAAGTCGAAACGAAAGCTCGCAATGCCAAGATTTGCAAGTGCACGGGAAATCTTGACAAAAATTTGGTGAGCCTCCATTTTTGTGCTGGTGAAGCCGTGAAACAGGATCGCAGCTGGTAAAGGTCCTGCAGCCTGCCCGTCAGGAAAATGCTGCATCCCCCGCAGCGTCATTCCCCGGTGCACCAAATTGATCGCTTCCTGCATGACATAAAGCCTCCATCCAAGTAGTTTGATTCTCGCTCATTCTACAATAACATAGGGGCATATCGAAGAACTAGAAGTCAGTTCTTGCTCGTATGCCCCTATCACACAGCAAAGCAGTTAATTATTGATTATATTCAGGTCAACCGCTGCTCAAGTGCAGCTTTGGCTTCTTCATAACCAGGTTTGCCAAGCAGTGCAAACATATTTTTCTTATAATCCTCCACCCCTGGCTGGTCGAATGGATTGACGCCCATTAAGTAACCGCTGATACCGCACGCCTTTTCGAAGAAATACACCAATTGTCCGAATTGGAAGGGGGAAATTTCCGGCATTGTGACAACCAAATTTGGCACACCGCCATCCGTATGTGCCAAAAGTGTTCCTTCAAATGCTTTGTGATTCACAAAATCCATCGTTTTGCCTGCGAGGAAGTTCAGGCCATCCCGATCATCCTCAGCGCGTTCAATTCGGATCTGCTCGTGTGACTTTTCCACTTGAATTACAGTTTCGAACATATTCCGCAGCCCTTGCTGGATATATTGTCCCATCGAATGCAAATCGGTCGTGAAATCAACTGATGCCGGGAAGACCCCTTTATAATCCTTGCCTTCACTTTCACCAAACAATTGCTTCCACCATTCAGAAAAATAATGCAAGGAAGGTTCATAATTCACGAGAATCTCAGTTGTTTTGCCTTTGCGATAAAGGGCATTACGAGCGGCCGCATATTGGTAACAAGGGTTTTGTGACAGCTTGGGGTTCCGGTACAATTCTGACGCTGCTGCTGCTCCTGCTAGTATCGCTTCAATGTCTACTCCGCTTACTGCAATGGGCAGAAGTCCCACAGCGGTTAGTACCGAGTAGCGCCCCCCGACATCATCGGGGATGACAAATGACTCATACCCTTCCTCACCTGCCAGCGTTTTCAGCGCCCCGCGCTCCCGGTCTGTCGTGGCATATATTCGACGTCGGGCACCTTCCACGCCATATTTCGTCTGCAGGTAATCACGAAACAGTCGAAATGCGATTGCAGGCTCAGTAGTTGTACCTGATTTCGATATCACATTGACGGAAATGTCCTTGTCGCCAATCAATTCAAATAAATGCTTCAGATAAGTAGAGGAGATGTTGTTGCCTGCGTAATAAATCTCCGGCGTTTTGCGTTGGTGCTTCGGAAGCAAGTTGTAAAACGAATGGTTTAACAGGTCAATTGCGGCGCGCGCACCCAAATAGGAACCGCCAATGCCAATCACCACCAGCACATCAGAATCTGCTTGAATGCGCTGCGCAGCTTCTCGTATCCGGGCGAATTCTTGTTTGTCGTAGCCTGTTGGCAGATCAATCCAGCCTAAATACTCGTGCCCAACTCCCGTTTTATTATGCAGCTGTTCATGGGCTGCCACGATGGCAGGCTCTAAATTGTACACCTCATGTTCATGCAAAAAAGGAGCGGCAGTCTTAAAATCAAACGAAAGTGGTGATTTTGACAATTTTCATTCCTCCTGGGAACTGTTGCTTGCACATTTACAGACAATTGTTTCCATTAGGGGATTATAACATGCCTGCTGATTAGAAACCATTTGTTACCGGTGCAAATAGACTATTACAAGGCTTGGAATAGAGCTGTTAGGGGTGGGACGATAATGCTTAATGATCAACTGGTAAATCGCATTCTGGACTTGTATGGAATCAAAGCGAAGAGAAGCAAACAAATAGGACCAGTGGTTAGGCTGGTCGCGGACAAACACATTTTTGCTTTAAAACAGTACGACAGCCTTGAAGGTCTCGCTTTTCAAGTCGCCGCAGTGAGACATTTAAAAGCGCGTAAGTTTCAGCACTGCCTATCTTTTGTCCCTGCGAAAAATAACCAACCGATTGCTCAGTTCCAGGGGAAGTCGTATCTGCTTAGCAAGTGGATCACCGGAAGATGTCCCAACGTTAAACATTGGAGTGAATTGCGTGCTATGGTGCAGGAGTTGGCCCGCTTCCACCTGGCATCAGTCGGACTCGAATTCGAAGAGCAGAGCATGGAGCATAAGGAACTTGCCGCTAAAACCAACTGGCACAAGCTGCCGTTACAAATGGAGGATAAACTGCAACAGCTGAAACTATGGAGAAAAGACTATGCTCATCCTGGGCTTGATAAGGCAGTCTATTTAGCAGATAAAAGCTTGGAGCAGCTTCATTCGGCTCCCTGCCTGGAACTTGCCGAGCAGGAACAGGCAGGCAAAACGTTTGTGCACGGAGATTACAATTTCCCGAATTTAGTGCTGCGAAATGATAATAAAATCTTCTTAATCGATTTGGATAATGCTTCTTATCATGTGCGCCTGGCAGATCTGATTCATGTAGTGCAAAGAAACTGGGGTGTAAATGTCGACCTGGCACGCCGAATGATGCGGGAATACCACAAGATTCGCTCGTTGCGGCCAGCCGAATTTGAAGTGCTGACTGCTGCGGTCTCGTTTCCGGCTCAATATTGGCGAATGATCCATCTTGCCCGCTACAAAGGCAAACACCCGTCAGCAAAACAACTGGATCACTGGAGCCATCTCTTCCTCTCCTCACGGGCTGCCCATCAAATCCGGCAATTGCGCATGAAACAACTAGTCTAAACGTAACGCTCCTTAGTTGTTGAGATAGCTTTGCAAGAGATCACGCCGCCTGATATCATCTGCGAAGTATCCCCTTTTACCTACACTTGTAATCAAATAGTGGATTGCTTCCAGATGGTCGCCAATAATCAATTGCTGCAAAGGCTTGCCAAAACGATGCTGGTGTAATTCCCTGCGAAACAGGTTGGTTTTAATGACGTCCACTTCTTGTACCGCTTTCACACGCAGCCCGGCCAGAATCGCTTTGGTGTGGGCCAGTGGCGGCACGCAAAGAGAGGAAACTCCGATCACACGAATTGCTTCCGCCCGCGCGATATGGGGCACCGCGGTTAAGGAGGCGGCTCCTAGGTCCTTGCGGTTTAACACGAGATTTAAAAACAGTTTCAGCATCGTCACCGGATCACGAATGGCTACTCCCTGTAAAACATTGGTGAGGTCGTTTAATCCGATATCAATGTCTTCCTCCATCGATGCGATGAAGCGTGAGAGATCTTCCTTTCGAATATGAATATCGCCATCCAGAAATAAATAGGCCTCACCAGACTCTTGCAGCACTCCGAGTCCTCGCCCAACGTCATGTCCTACCGCTTGTTCATAGCTGCAAACATCAGCCCCTGCTGCGGTCGCGAGGTTTGCTGAATTGTCAGTTGTGCCGTTAGAGACGACCACCACTTTTGCAGCCCCAGCCTCTAGAGCAGAGCTGATAACCTGACGGATGGTTTTCCCCTCGTTGCGAACTGGAATCACAGTTACCACTAGCTGTACTGGACGGGGTGTGGTTTCCGGGAAAACTTCATCAGGAGTATCGACGAGTTCAGCTGTTGGTTCATTGTCGATTTCATCCTCCGAGGGCTCCTCACGAGCAAGCATCAATTCGCCGATCATCTCTCGCTGTCTGTTTAAATCGGTAAAATTGCCGCGTGGGCCGCGGTGGCCAATGACATAGTCCAGCGCCTCAATGCAATCGCCCAGAATCAGCATCGTCACCGGATCCTGACCTGTTAGATAACGGGACTTGCGCAGCGGGTTTTTTACTCCTACCTGGACAAAATGCGCTTGCGTTACTTTTAACCCTTTCAAAATGCTGCGTGCATGCGCCAAAGGGGGAATGGACAGTGCTGCGCAGCCAATTTTCTTAACAGCTCGTTTCGATAGTGCATGGGGCACTGCTGTAAGCGTACTGGCTTTTAAATCCTGTCGTCCAAGCATCACATTCAAAGAATATTTGGCAATATTCACCGGGTGGATGTTCACCCCGACCTGTACATTTGGATATGAATTTAAGGCCACATCATTGCCAGCTTGAACACAGTCGACAAATTTGATCAGATCCTCTTTTGCAATCACCATATCTCCATCGATAAATAACAGAATATCCCCTTTGGCTTGTTTGGCGCCAATCGCTCTGCCAACGTCATGCCCCAGTTTTTCTGGGATTTCGATCACTTTTGCCCCTGCCTCCCGGGCCAGCGGAATCGTCTGATCGGTGCAGCCGTTCGCCACGACAAGGATTTCCACATCTTTTCCAAGTTTGCGCACTTCACGAACCACCTGGCCAATCCGCTTTTCTTCTTCTGATGCAGGGATAATGACAGAAACTATGCTGAGCAGTTTAAACGGTTTGGATTTCAAATGATGTTTGTATTGATTTACTATTAGAACATGATTTCTTTTAATAAATATCACTAGTTTAAAAATAATAAGTTTTATAAAA
>JAQBPP010000148.1 GCA_028287455.1 Bacilli bacterium
TCAACATCAAAGTGCAGGCAGGCGCACATCCTCGTGATTTGTGTCCAGTCTCCTTTAAAATGTCAAAAGATTCATTTGAGTCGGGCATACAGGCAAACTTTCGGCTGACCGGTGCGCAAGGTCAAGAGGTTGCCCTGCAGTGGACTGATGAGGGGGATGCTTACCTCTTTTATTGGATCGTAAGCGGTTTGTCTGCAGGAGAGGGGCAAATCTATCAGCTGCAGCAAACCGCATCAGCGCAGAGGCGGGGCGTCGAGCTGATTCCGGGCGAAAACAAAATTGACATTCATGTGGGCGGGGAGTTCTTTACTTCCTATATTTACGATCGCGCAGTAGCCAAACCTTACCTGGGGCCGATAATTGGCCCATACGGGGATAGTTATACGCGTTTGGATTTTGACATTAAGGAGCATCCGCACCACAGATCATTATGGCTGGCGATCGGGGATGTCAATGGTGTGGATATGTGGAATGAGCCATCAGGCTCCTTCGGGAAACAGCTTCATCAGGCGTTTACTGAGCAAATTTCGGGTCCTGTGTTTGGCCGGTTCACAGCGAACAACATTTGGGCGAGCAACAAGGAACGTGCGATCATTGATGAAAGCAGGACGATCACGATTTATCAAACACCCGCGAGTGGTCGTTTCGTAGATATCGATGTCACGTTTCGCGCGTCCTATGACCAGGTAGAATTTGGAGCGACCAAAGAAGCAGGGCCGCTCGGGATTCGCGTGGCGGAATCGATGAAAGTGGCCAATGGCGGCACGATGGTAAACTCTTATGGCGCTGTCGGTGAGCAGGAATGCTGGGGCGAACGCGCACAATGGTGTGATTACCATGGACCGGTCGGCGGTCATGTGCTCGGCATTGCGGCATTTGACAACAAACAGAATGAACATTATCCGACCCATTGGCACATCCGCAATTATGGACTGCTTGCTGCGAACAATTTCTACTTTAAAGGCGGCAAGCTGTTGAAAAAAGGCGATGTCGTCCAATACAACTATCGCGTATATTTCCACGATGGCGATACAGCTCAAGCGCAAGTGGCAGACCGTTTTCAGGATTACGCGAACCCGCCGAAACTGGAGCTTGTCCAATAAAGAGTAATCAAAGAGTGTCAACCACTGAGAGGGGAATATCAGAATGAGCCGGGAAATTGGATATGCAATCGTAGGATTAGGGGTCGGAAAAACACATGTGAAAGCAGCAGTCAGGGCGCGAGGCGTTAAATTTGTAGCGCTGTGCGATTTGGATCAGGAAGTGTTAAACAAAGTTGGCGATGAACATAACATCGACCCTGCCAACCGTTACACAGACTTTGCAGCAGTGCTTGCTCGTCCGGATATAGAAGTTGTCAGCATTTGTACACCAAGCGGCTTGCATGCAGACATGGCAATCCAGGCGTTAAAAGCCGGCAAGCACGTGCTGGTGGAAAAACCGCTCGACGTTACTTTAGGCCAAATTGATAAAGTCGTGCAGGCAGCAGAACAGTCGAACCGCTTCCTGGGCTGCGTGTTCCAAAACAGGTTGTCCCCTGGGAATCGCAAAATCAAGGAACTGGTTGACAGCGGCCGGCTGGGTCAATTAGTCACTGCAAACTTCCATGTCAAATGGTACCGCACAGATACGTACTATGCGAACAATGGAGGTTGGCGTGGAACGTGGGCGATGGACGGCGGCGGCGCCCTGATGAACCAATCGGTACATACCATCGATTTAATGCAGTGGTTTATGGGACCGGTCAAAAGCGTCTTTGCCAAAACAGGCACTTATAACCACAATATCGAGTGCGAAGATTTGGGAGTTGCGCTGGTTACTTTTGAAAACGGTGCGGTCGGCACACTCATCGGCACCACATCCGCTTACCCGGGGCTTGAGGTTCTCGTACAGATCCATGGTACAACAGGCGCCGTCTACGCGAAAAACAGCAATATTGAAACCTGGAAACTGGCTGATGATCCGGACCGCACAGAAGAGGCCGAGGTGCTCGCCCAGTATAAAGCAGGCGAGAAAAAATCGGGCGGTGCAGATCCAAATGCGATATCCACTACGGGTCATGCCGGGCAAATCCAGGATATGATTTTCGCAGTAATCGAGGATCGTCCGCCGATGATTCAGGGCAAAGAAGGCCGAAATGCAGTAGAAATCATTCTGGCTATCTATGAATCTGCTCGTACAGGAAAAGAAGTATTTCTGCCTTTAAACTAACAGACTGAGCAGAGGAAATTGGTTTTTCCTCTGCTTTTTTTGTTCTTTTGTGAATTTGGGTATCTTCAACGGAATACATATCGTTTATACTATTACTAGGATAGGAAATTGGGAAAGAAAGGTTGACGACATGAAGCGTATTGGATTACCTCAGAAACAAGGGCTTTATGACCCGCAATTTGAGCACGACGCCTGTGGAATCGGCTTCGTGGCGAATATCAAAGGAAAAAAGTCCAACCAGATCGTTCATCAGGCATTACAAGTGCTTTGCAATCTGGATCATCGCGGGGGCCAAGGATCTGAAAAGAACACAGGTGATGGAGCAGGCATCTTAATTCAGATCCCGCATAAATTTTTTGCCAAGGTTTGTGGAAGCGAAAACATTCACTTGCCAGGTGAAGGGAAATACGGCGTTGGAATGGCTTTTCTTCCTCCGGATGCACAGCAGCGGGATGATTGTGAAAAACTGGTAAACGACATCATCATTGAAGAAGGCCAGCAGTTATTAGGATGGAGAACTGTGCCCACAGACCATGCCTCACTTGGCGACACGGCAG
>JAQBPP010000159.1 GCA_028287455.1 Bacilli bacterium
ACTCGACTCGCGTTTGGCAGGAGCGCTCATGGGCGTGCAGGCGATTAAAGGTGTGGAAATTGGATTGGGGTTTGATGCGGCGCGTCGTCTGGGCTCGGAAGTGCATGACGAAATTTTTTACGAGGCGTCACAGGGCTTCTACCGGGAGACTAATGGTGCAGGCGGGACTGAAGGCGGAATTTCGACTGGAATGCCAGTAGTGGTGCGAGCTGCCATGAAGCCGATTCCAACTTTATACAAACCGCTTCGCAGTGTAGATGTGAATACCAAAGAACCGTTTGAAGCTGTTGTGGAACGCTCAGATGTGTGTGCGGTACCTGCTGCTGCCGTTGTCGGTGAAAATGTAGTGGCGTGGGTGATTGCTGATTTGTTTTTAGACAAATTTGGCGGAGACTCGATGCAGGAAGTGGAGCGTAATTATCGCAACTATCTGGAGCAGGTGAAGCGCAGATGACTGAACGCTTAACTGTTCAGTTGGGAACCCGGTCCTACCCGATTTATGTGGGTACGGGGCTTTTATCCCAAGTGGGTGAGCTGCTAAGAGAATTGAATGTTTCCAGCGCTTCTCCGCTGCTTCTTATCACGGATACAAATCTCGCAGCGGCTGGTTATGCCGAGCTGGTGTCCTCCTCTGTTCAGGAACAGGGCTATCAAATTCATACTGCAGTGTTTCCTGCTGGGGAAGCCTCCAAATCCTTGGAACAGGCTGCCAATCTGTTTGAACGCTGTCTGCAGGCAGGTCTGGACCGCGGCTCTACCATTCTTGCACTTGGCGGCGGAGTCGTGGGAGATCTTGCGGGCTTCATCGCGGCTGCTTATATGAGAGGCATCGATTTTATTGGACTGCCGACCACAGTGCTCGCGCATGACAGTTCGGTCGGCGGCAAGGTTGCAGTGAATCTGCCATCCGCCAAAAATATCGTTGGCAGTTTTCATCAGCCGCGTGCCGTGATCTATGATGTCTCGGCTTTACACACCTTATCGGAGCGCGAGACTAGATCAGGACTTGCAGAAGTAGTCAAGCACGCGCTGCTCGACGGTGAGGAGTTCGTCGGGTGGCTTGAGGCAAGGGTGAAACTGTTACTTGCACGTGAGGAAACGGCGATGATGGAGGCGCTTTGCCGCGGTTTGCGGGTTAAGGCGGCAGTCGTTGCTCAGGACGAACGGGAGAGCAATATTCGTGCGCATCTGAATCTCGGACATACTTTAGGACACGCCATTGAAGCGGTTACCGGTTATACCCGGTATACACATGGAGAAGCAATTTCGATCGGCATGCACTTTGCCTATCTGCTGGCAGAATCGTTAGGCAGGACCACTGCTGAAACGCGTAAACGCGCTGTGAACTTGCTGTCAGCATTCGGTCTGCCCACTCTGCTTCCGGCAGATTTGCCAGCGGATCAGCTGCTTGCCCGGATGTACGAAGACAAAAAATCGATTGGCAGGGAGTTAACTTTTGTACTGCCCAAACAGTTTGGCCAAGTGGAAGTAGTCAAAGGGATTGATCCCGCAGATGTAAGCAGACTACTGACGGATCGCAAGGGGTGGGGAGAATGATTCGCGGTTTTCGCGGTGCAACAACCATTGATGGGAATACGCCTGAAGCTATTGAAGAATCTACTGTAGAGCTGTTTGGTGAGATAGTGAAACGAAACGGATTGGCGGCAGATGAAGTTTCCTATATTATTGTGACGGTCACCCATGATATAGATGCTGCTTTTCCGGCGAAATACATTCGTCAGCTCGAAGGCTGGCAGTGGGTTCCCGTCATGTGTGCAGTGGAAATTGACGTGCAGGGAGCTCTTCCGCTTTGTATTCGTCTCATGATTTCCGCAGAGACTGACAAACGGCAAACGGAAGTCGAGCATGTTTTTTTACGAAATGCGGTCCAGCTGCGCCCGGATTTATTAAAAAATGTTCTTGACTAGTCGCAGCTCTCTGAGTAACCTAATAGTAGTTAAGTTGACAGATTTTTAGCCGAGAATAGCAGGTCTAGCCGAGCGGGAGAAGAGCTGAGTAGAGATATGGCAGTAGTGTATTTTTTTCTATCTCTTATTCTAAATATGCCTTCGAAGGCTGGAGCCAACTGCTCTGGTCTTTTTTCGTAATTATGACCCTCTTACCGTACGATAGGCCATTTAGGCAGGAAGGATGAAAGAAATGCAATCCATACTGGCGCAAGTGATTGAAGGCAAATCATTGACAAGTGACCAAGCGGAACATGCGATGGGACAAATTATGATGGGAGAAGCTACACACTCCCAGATTGGTTCATTTTTGACTGCGCTGCGGATTAAGGGGGAAACGGTTGAAGAAATCACCGGTTTCGCCAAATCAATGCGCAGATTTGCCAAAGTGGTCGAGTTTCCGGCTGATGAGCTGGTAGATACATGCGGTACGGGCGGCAGTGGGATCACGCGTTTTAATGTGTCGACTACCGCAGCGATTGTGGCAGCTGCTGGAGGTGTGCCGATCGCCAAACACGGCAATCGCAAAGTTACCAGCATTTCAGGCAGTGCAGACGTGCTGGAAGCGTTAGGCGTGCGAGTGGACCTGGAGCCTGAAGGGGTGGCGAATTGTTTGCGGCAGGCTCGCATCGGCTTTATGTTAGCCCCCCAGTACCATCAGGCGATGAAACATGCGATGGCGCCGCGCAAAGAACTGGGCTTTCGGACAGTCTTGAATTACATGGGCCCTTTGCTTAACCCGGCCGGTGCAAAACGTCAAATCATTGGAGTATCCAGCCGGGACATGGTGGAGAAGATTGCGCATGTGCTAGTGAACCTGGGAGCAATTCATGCATTGGTCGTACATGGGGAAGAAGGTTTGGATGAACTGTCAGTGTCAGGTCCATCGTTTGTCGCCGAGGTCAAGAACGGCACTGTCACCACTTATACGGTTATTCCTGAAGAGTTAGGATTAACGCGTCATCCACTGGAAGCGATTCTTTGTGACAGCCCACTGCACAGCGCCGCGATCATTCGTGGCGTTTTGCAGGGGGTGCCAGGTGCGCCGCGCGATATTGTAGTGGTTAATGCTGCAGCCAGTTTATTGGTTGGCGGACTGGTGGGCAGCCTAGCGGAGGGTGTGCACAAAAGCAATCAGCTGATCGATTCAGGGCTGGCAGCTGAAACATTGGAACGGTTTATTGAAGTCTCTCAGGCTGCTGCTGTGGGAGCGGAGGTATAAGTCAATGATTTTAGAACGGATTGTAGCTACAAAAAAAGTAGAAGTCGAACAACTTTATCGTGAAACGTCTGCGGCTCAGCTGCGCAGCAAGTGTGAAGGCCTTGCGGTTACACGCGGTTTTCATCGTGCTTTGAAGCAGAATCGTGCGCGGTTATCCGCTGGTGTATCGCTAATTGCGGAAGTGAAAAAAGCCTCCCCGTCCAAAGGGCTTATTCGTCCTGATTTTAATCCAGTGGACATTGCGAAAATCTATGAGCAATCAGGCGCTGCCGCCATTTCCGTCTTGACTGATCGTCAGTACTTTCAAGGGTCCCCAGAGTATTTGGGACAAATCAGGTTGGCTGTGCAGCTGCCCCTTTTGCGCAAGGACTTTATCGTGGATGAAATTCAGATTCCGCAGGCGAGGCTCCTTGGAGCAGATGCGGTGCTCTTGATCGTAAGTATTTTAGAGCAATCTCAATTGCAGGAATATATGGCGCAGGCACATGCGCTGGGATTGGATGCACTAGTTGAGGTGCATGATGAAGCCGAGGCGCAGCAGGCACTAGAGGCAGGCGCCAGGCTTGTCGGAATAAACAATCGAAATTTGAAGGATTTTACGGTAGACTTAGGAACAACCAAACGTGTTGCCCATTTGCTGCCTGACAGTGTCACGATTGTGGCCGAAAGCGGCATCGCGGCGCGTGTCGATGTGGATACGGTGCGTGCTGCAGGAGCTGCAGCGATCCTGGTCGGCGAGAGTCTGATGAAAGAACCTGATATTGCAG
The DNA here is from genome assembly GCA_028287455.1 of Bacilli bacterium. Classification (GTDB taxonomy): domain Bacteria; phylum Bacillota; class Bacilli; order Tumebacillales; family JAQBPP01; genus JAQBPP01. The sequence goes on from JAQBPP010000159.1 coordinate 3,957, forward strand.
CTGCGGTTTCCCGGTTGGTGGGGACTGACCGATGAATGGTTCCGCTGCACAATTGGGCATTAAAATTTGCGGACTGCAAACCCGGGAAGAAGTAGTGGCAGCAGTAGGCGAGGGTGCCACGCATATTGGTTTCATGTTTGCAAGCAGCCGCCGGCAAGTGAGTTCGACTGTGGCCGCCGCGCTTGCAGTTGATGCTGAAGGAGTGGACAAAGTTGGCGTATTTGTGGATCCAACTTTAGAGGAGCTGCAGCGCGTGGTGGAACAGGTTCCTTTAACTGTGATTCAACTGCACGGCAATGAAACGCCTGAGTTTTGTACGCTGGTGCGCGAAGCTTTTGCGGCTGCAGGCATTAAGGTTTGGAAAGCTGTCTCCGTGCAGGATGACTTCCATTTGGAGGAGTTGCTGCCGTATGCCAAAGTGGTGGACAGCGTGTTGGTGGATGCGTATCATCCCGACCAGCGGGGCGGCTCCGGTCAAACTTTTGGCTGGGAGATCTTGCCTGAAATTCAACGTTTATTTGATAAACACCAACTGGCCACTGAACTGTGGGTTGCCGGCGGATTAGATCCGGAGAACGTGGGCGAACTCGTGCGCGGATATTCGCTTCACGGCGTGGATGTTTCTTCTGGAGTGGAAATTGAACGCTCAAAATCGCCGGAACGAATCAGGGATTTCATAAATGAGGTGAAACGAAGTCATGCTTTATCCAGATGAACGCGGCAGATACGGGCAATTTGGCGGGAAATATGTGCCGGAAACGGTCATGTCCGCACTGCATGAATTAGAGGAAAATTATGAAGCTTGCATCAAGGACGCAGCATTTATTGCAGAACTCAACGAATTGCTTACAGAATATTCCGGACGTCCAACTCCGCTTTATTATGCGAAACGGCTGAGCGAGAAGTTTGGCGGCGCGAAAATTTACCTGAAACGGGAAGACCTTAACCATACAGGTGCGCATAAGATCAACAACTGTTTAGGGCAAGGACTGCTTGCACTTCGTTCAGGCAAAAAGAAAGTCGTTGCGGAAACCGGGGCCGGTCAGCATGGAGTGGCCACTGCAACGATCTGTGCGCTGCTTGGGCTTGAATGCACAGTTTTTATGGGCGAAGAAGACATCAGGCGGCAAGAGTTGAACGTGTTCCGCATGAAACTGCTGGGCGCTGAAGTGGTGCCAGCAGTTTCTGGTACAAAAACGCTTAAGGACGCTACGAATGAAGCAATTCGCTATTGGGTTGAGCATGTCGAGGATACCTACTATTTGATTGGCTCTGTGGTTGGACCACATCCTTATCCACGCATTGTGCGTGATTTTCAACGGATTATTGGAGATGAAGTGAAAAGCCAAATTCAGAAACTGGAAGGGAGACTGCCGGATACGGTGGTTGCCTGTGTGGGTGGCGGCTCCAATGCGATGGGGATATTTTATCCATTCCTTGACGATGCTGAAGTTCGGTTGATCGGTGTGGAAGCAGCTGGTGAAGGAGTCGATACAGAGCGTCATGCGGCGAGTATCGGCAAAGGCAGACCTGGCGTGCTGCATGGTTCGCTGACCTACTTGCTGCAGGATGTAAATGGACAGGTTCAGGAAGCTCATTCCATCTCCGCGGGGCTGGATTATCCGGGCATCGGTCCGGAACATTCGCATTTGGCATATACAAATCGGGCCCAGTATGTTCCGATTACTGACGAAGAGGCGCTGGAGGCTCTTCATCTTCTGTCGAGGGTAGAAGGCATCATCCCGGCGCTCGAGAGCGCGCATGCAGTTGCCCACGCAGCGAAAATCGCGCCTGCCTTGCCTGCCGATCACATCCTTGTCATTAATATCTCTGGACGCGGTGACAAAGACATGCCGACAGTCATGGAGAAAATGGGGAGGGACAGCGTATGAGTACGAATGTTTCGCGGATCGCGGCGAAATTTGCAGAACTAGGGGCGCGAAAGGAAACAGCTTTTATTCCTTTTATCACCGCCGGGGATCCAACCCTTGCTCATACGCGCGAACTGCTCTTCCGCTTGCAGGACGCAGGGGCTGACATTGTTGAGCTAGGCATTCCGTATTCTGACCCGCTCGCCGATGGCCCCGTGATTCAGGCGGCTGCGCTGCGGTCGCTTGCAGGCGGCACAACGATTGATCGCGTGTTTGATTTTGTGCGTCAATTGCGCGCTGACGGCTTCCATTTGCCGCTCATTTTCTTTACGTATATTAATCCAGTGCTGCAGCGCGGCATCGACAGTTTCTTTAGTGAAGCGGCTGACAGCGGCGCCGATGGCGTGATTATTCCTGATCTGCCGGTGGAAGAAGCTGACGAGGCCCAGCAAGCGGCACGAGCTGCCGGCATGGACTTGATTCCTTTAGTTGCGCCAACCAGCCAGAATCGGATCCAGCGCATCTGCTCGCAAGCTTCAGGGTTTATCTATTGTGTGGCTACTCTTGGTGTAACGGGTGCGCGTGAAACTGTTTCGACCTTCTTGCCAGCGTTTGTGGCTAGTGTCCGTGAGTACGCGAATGTTCCTGTGGCAGTAGGCTTCGGAGTGAGTTCGGGTGAGCAGGCCAAGCAGATTGCAGCGTATGCGGATGGAATTATTGTGGGCTCCGCATTGGTGCGGCGAGTACAAGCAGTAGCTGAAGCGATGGAGGCTTTAGATGAACAGCTGGAGCAGCAGCGGTTGGACGAGTTTAGCAGCTTCGCACAATCTCTGAAAGCGCCGCTGCGGGGGAACCTATGAATTATGTGTTTGAACGCATTGCCATCGTGGGAGTGGGCCTCATCGGGGGGTCACTCGCCCTTGGCTGGAAAAAGGCGCTTGTGGCAAGCGAAGTCATTGGAATTGATGTCAATGAACAATCACTTTCTTTAGCGCTGTCGTTAGGTGCAATTGATCGCGGATATACCAGCATCGATCAGGCGATGCAGACACCATTGGATGTAATCGTCCTGGCTACTCATGTGAATCTTTCCATTGAGCTGTTAAAAAAGATCGCCTCGCTAAGCCCCACGCCAGGATTAATTATTACCGATGTCTCAGGGACAAAAGAGCTGATTCAAACAACAGCTTCACAAGTATTGCCTGCATCCGTCCATTTTATAGGGGGACATCCGATGGCCGGCTCTCATCGCTCCGGCATCGAAGCGGCTACTGGCAGTTTATTTGAAAATGCGGTCTATGTACTCACTTCAAATGTTCAAAACCGGGCAGCGGCCTATTTGGCGTCCGAACAGAAGCTGCAGGCAGCAGTAGAGCGCTTGGGTGCGCATGTATTATGGCTGGATGCGAGCGTGCATGACCAAGTGGTCGCCGCCATTTCACATATCCCTCACATTGTCGCGGCACAACTGGTGGATTTGGTTGCCGATCTTAGTGTCGATAATCCCTATTACGCCCGGCTCGCAGCAGGAGGGTTTCGGGATGTGACACGGATTGCATCCGGCAATCCTGAATTGTGGCGGGATATTGTCCGAACCAATCAAGGGCCGCTAAGACAGCTGTTGTTGTCGTGGCAAAAGAGGACCGACTCGTTTCTGAACTGGATTGACCAAAATGATGATCAAGCGATTACCGATTTTTTCGCCCGTGCAAGGGACTTCCGTGAAATGCTGCCTCAAAAGACGACAGGTGCTGTTCGGCAGTATTTCGAGCTTACAGTGCATGTGCCTGATGAACCAGGCGTGATCGGCCGGGTGGCCACACTGCTTGGGGAAGCGTCGATTAACTTGCGAAACATTGCAATCCTGGAAAACCGTGAGGGTGAAAATGCACCGTTGTTACTGGCGTTTGCAACACAAGTCGATTGGGAACAAGGCACACAACTGCTGGAAGAAAACGGGTATGCGATCTTCATTAAGGAGTGACGAGGAGTCCTAAATACATCCTCGCATGTTTTCCGCTGACTGATGGTGAAGGAAGTTTTACAGTCTTTTCTTTTAAAAAAGATAGCGCTTTCAAAAAATGCTTGACTTGGTAAAAGAGGGTAAGTTACAATAAAGCTAGGATTTATTGGTAATGGTTTCTCTCCACTCCTATCATATTTTGCCCACCTGAATTCGGGTGGGCACTTTTTTGTCGTGAAATCGCTTTCTGCATGATTTTTGTCGTTTGGCAAATACTACCTGAGGCTGCTGTATAGTTCGTGCGCTCGGATCAGGGCTCCTGGTTCGAGTGACTTTGGCTTGTGATCCGGAGGGATTTAGCGTGTGGGACAGACCCCTGGTTGTTCAGAGCGATCGAACGCTGCTTTTGGAAGTAGCGCATCCGCTGGCTGAACAAGCTCGAACCGGCATCGCTCAGTTTGCCGAACTGCTTAAAAGTCCTGATTACATTCATACCTACCAGATGAGCAGTTTGTCTCTGTGGAATGCGTGTGCGTTAGGCTGGACTTCTGAGCGCGTCGCAGCAACATTGCAAGCGGTCAGCCGCTACGCTATTCCGGCTGTAATTGAACAGTTCATCGAACAGGAAATGGGCAAGTACGGCAAACTGGTGATGAAAAGATCCGGTAAAAGCGGTCTTGTGCTGGAAGGAGACGGGAAAGCACTTGCTGAACTGCGGTATTTACCTGGCCTGATGGATCTGGTTGCCAGGAGCGCAAACGGATCGTATACGGCGTCTCGTGAACTGCGGGGAGAGATCAAGCGGTTATTGGTTCGCCAAGGGTTTCCGGTGCTGGATATGATCGGGTATGACCAGACTCCTCTCTTACTGCCGCAAGAGCAAACGAATCAGGCAATTCGATATGCGCTGCGGCCGGAGGTGCAGTTGCGCGACTATCAGGAAGAAGCAGTGCAATCCATTTTGTCGCTCGTAAGCAGACCGGATGATCTGAGTGGGGTGATCTTGCTGCCGTGCGGTTCTGGCAAGACACTGGTGGGGCTGGCCATTATGGGCGGATTAAACACGAAAACACTTATCATTACGCCCAATTTAGTGGCGCTTAGGCAGTGGAAACGTGAAGCGGCGGCGCGGCTCAATCTGCCGAGTGACTTGTTTGGTGAATATTCATCAACAGTCAAGGAAATTAAGCCTGTCACCTTTACAACTTATCAAATGCTTTGTTACCAAAAGAATGATCGTTTTTCCCATTTTGAACGTCTCAATCGCGAAGAGTGGGGTCTCTTGCTCTATGATGAAGTGCAATTGCTGCCTGCACCCATGTTTCGTTTATGTGCGGCAGTTCAGGGAATCCGCAGAGTAGGGCTTACTGCTACGCTTGTACGAGAAGACGGTGCGGAAACCGATGTGTTTTCCTTGATCGGACCCAAACGATTCGAGGTGCCGTGGCGAATGATTGAACAGACTGGTTACCTGGCAAAAGTCAGAACAATTGAGATCTCCGTATCGATGGAGCCGGAAGATCGGCTGAGGTATTTAACCAGTTCCAATCGTATGAAATACAGAGTGGCAGCTGAGAACAGGAGAAAATTGAACCTGGTGCGAGAGCTGGTGCAGCAGCATGTCAATGAAAGAATCCTCATCATTGGCAACTATTTAAATCAGTTAAAGGAGATCAGTCGTGAACTAGGCGCTCCCCTCTTGACCGGACAAACTCCAGATAGCTCGCGCGACGAACTATATGATCAATTTCGGGGCGGTGAAATCCACTGCTTGGTCGTGTCACGTGTAGCAAATGTGGCGGTGGATCTGCCCGACGCCCAGGTGGCAATTCAAGTGTCCGGGCAGTTCGGGTCCCGCCAGGAAGAAGCGCAGCGGCTCGGACGCATCCTGCGGCCCAACCAAAATGGCCGTGAATCGA
>JAQBPP010000277.1 GCA_028287455.1 Bacilli bacterium
CTTTGGCAATTCGTTGGTGCACGGAGCGATGATGGAAGCGAAAAAAGATGGTGTACTTGGTATTATTACAGGTATTTTTGAAGTCACCAGCGCAGGAATTTCAGCAGCGATTATCTTCGGTTTTTTAGCCGCTGTGGTTTTCCGTCCCAGAGGCTAAACAAAAACAACCCCATGGCTAGTGCCAGCCTGAAGGGTTGTTAGTTGGATTAACGCGCCAGCCAGCCACCGTCAACACACAAAATGTGACCATGAACGTAATTGGCTGCATCCGAGCAAAGGAACAGTACAGCACCTACCAAATCGTCAGGCGTTCCCCAACGCCCGGCAGGAATCCGCTCACGTATTGCCTGCTCGCGGCCTGCATCCTGTCTGATAGGAGCTGTGTTGTCTGTGGCAATATAACCAGGGGCGATTGCATTCACGTTGATACCCAGTCCTGCCCACTCATTTGCCAAAGCTTTGGTAACTTGCCCAACAGCTCCCTTGCTTGCTGCATAGGATGGAACCCGAATGCCCCCTTGGAAAGTAAGCATCGAAGCAATGCTGACAATCTTGCCTGACCCACGTTTCGCCATCGACTGTGCCGCAGCTTGCGAAAGGAAAAACACTGATTTGCTGTTGACATTCATCACGTCGTCCCAGTCTTTTTCTGTATAGGTCATCGCATCATTGCGGCGAATGATCCCTGCGTTATTGACCAGGATATCCAACCTGCCAAATTTATCTTCTGCTGCTAAAGAGAGCTGTTGTAAAGCTTCGATCGGACCGCCCAGATCGCATTTCAGCACCAGACATTCGCGGCCTGCTGCTTCAATGCGTTTTACAGTTTCATCAGGTGACTGTGAATGAACCACCAATACCATGTTGCAGCCAGCTTCAGCTAAGCCGACAGCCATCGCCTGGCCAATTCCTGAAGCGGCGCCGGTCACCATAGCCACTTTACCTGTTAAATCAAATCTTGCATTTACCGACACTTGGTCATCCCCTTGAAGTACGTTTAGTTTTTCGGAACCTGACAATAGACTTCCATGTCATCAGGAACAAAAAAGCATAACCCAAAACCAACAAAATTCCCACAAAAACCCCGGCTGCTGAAGAAGTAGACAGCCTCGCAATCACCGCCATCACTAAAAACATTGCCGCAATAAAAATGGAGCGCCCGAATGCCATCCGGTTCATTGCTAAAAATTGAATAATACTGCAGATTACAAATACTAGTACCCCGATTAAAAACCACATGAAGTGGTCCCTCCTGGTCTGTAAGCTTACAAGTCAGCTTCATTGATGCTTCACTAATGCTTGATTATCATTATACACGAGCCCTGTTCGGATCCGCTAAAATCCGTAAATATCACTTGGGGGTGATCGTTTGCACTCCGCCCATATATGGCACCAAAACAGACGGAATCTTAACAGAACCGTCCTCTTGCTGATAATTTTCTAAAATCGCTGCCACAGTTCTGCCGATCGCCAGACCAGATCCATTGATCGTATGAACAAACTCCGGCCGACTGCCAGCGTCACGTCTAAATCGAATATTCGCCCGACGAGCCTGGAAATCTTCAAAATTGGAGCAGCTGGAAATTTCACGGTATCCATTAAAAGAAGGCAGCCACACTTCCAAATCCACTTGTTTAGCGCCCGAAAAGCCTAGATCACCGCCACAAATATCGACAACACGGTACGGCAGTTCCAATGCTTGCAGGATTCCCTCTGCATTCGCCACTAAATTCTCCCACTCTTCGTAGGAAGACTCCGGAACTACAAATTTGACCATTTCCACTTTGTTAAATTGGTGCATCCGAATCAATCCCCTCGTATCCCGACCAGCGGAACCAGCCTCTGAACGAAAACAAGGAGAATAGGCCACATAATACTGAGGTAAATCACTTATTTTAAGAATCTCATCACGATAGTAATTGGTAACCGGCACTTCAGCCGTTGGAATTAGGAAGTAATCGGTATCAACCAGCTTAAACGCATCTTCTTCAAACTTCGGGAGCTGGCCGGTTCCTGTCATACTGTCACGATTGACAATAAAAGGAGGTAGAATCTCAGTATATCCATTGGTCGAAGTATGCGTATCGACCATGAAATTGATCAACGCCCGTTCCAACCGTGCGCCTAACCCTTTATAGAACACGAAGCGCGCACCGGTGACTTTGCTGCCGCGTTCAAAATCCAATAAATCCAGCTGCGTGGCCAGATCAAAATGGGCGGCAGGTTCAAATGTGAATGCTGTAGGTGTGCCAATCTGCCGCAGTTCAGGATTATCTGCATCGCTTGCGCCTTCCGGCACTGAGGGATGCGGCAGATTTGGAATGGTAAGCAGCAATCCTTGCAGAGTTTCATCCAACTCACGGACCTGGTCATCCATCGTTTTGATTTGATCGCCTACATCCCTCATTTGGACAATGAGCTCATCGGCATTCTCGCCAAGCCTTTTCTTGCGTGCAACTTCCTGTGAAACTACATTTCTAGTATTTTTTAAATTTTCAACAGCCACCAACAGTTCTCTTCTGCGCTGATCCAATCCAGAGAAATGATCTACAATTTCAATAGATGAATGTCGCTTCTTCAATGCGGCACGCACGCGATCCGGTTCATTTCGGATGATTTTCACATCGATCATGCTCGATCATTCCTCTCTCCAACTACTAGATAGACATATAAAAAGCCCCCATCCCAACAACATAAGGGACGAGAGCCTATCTCCCGTGGTGCCACCCAACTTGATCTAAGAACACGCAAAATGATCTATCAGATCCTCTGAATTGGTAACGGTTAAATACCGGACGGTTCTGTTTTTGTAACAACTCGCCGCCACTCCGAGGTGGAATTCACACAGCTCCTGATCGGTTTGCAGCGGCCACCGACTCTCTAAAACAGGACATACCGTGTTACTGGCCTCATCATCGTATTTTGTGCCGGGGCCGGTGAAATCCGGTTTCGACATGTAATTTTGTACGTAGTGTACCACAGATAGGAAGCTACATTCAACCTCAGCGATTCTGTTTTATCATTTGCACAAAGTATTGGTGCAGCCGGGAGTCATCTGTTAATTCTGGATGAAAAGAGGCAGCGAGCAGGTTATCTTGCCTTGCTGTTACGATCCGGCCATCGTAATGACTTAGCACCTTCACAGTAGGTCCAACCTCAATAATATGAGGCGCACGGATAAAGACAGCCGGAAATGGATCGCCCTCGATACCGTCCACTTGCAAATTCGCTTCAAAACTTTCCCGTTGTCTGCCAAAGGAATTGCGATCCACTAATGTATCCATTAGGCCCAGATGGGACCACTGTTGATTCTGGATCCTACTGGCCAGCAAAATCAGCCCTGCACAGGTACCAAACAGCGGTATACCAGCTTGGCCCATCTTTCGAATCGGCTCCATCAACTCGTATTGATTCATTAATTTTCCAATGGTTGTCGATTCACCGCCAGGCAAAACCAATCCATCGAGTCCTTCCAGATGCTGCGGTCGTTTAACCTGTACGACTTCTTTTACTCCTGCTTTTATTAATGCCCCGCTATGTTCTGTGACCGCGCCTTGCAAGGCAAGCACGCCAACACGCAGTTGATCAGTTGACACTTGATTTAACTCCCCCACAGCATAATGTCCCGAAGACCTGTACAGCTTCTTCGGGACATGCACGCCTTCTATTTAAAAATTGTTCGGTTTCTGCTCCAGCAGCTATTACATTCCCCGAATCGCCATGCGTTCATTCTCACTGATTGTCGTGAGGTCAATCCCCTTCATGGCAACCCCAAGATCTTTCGACAACTCTGCGATTAAAGCGTAATCTTCATAATGTGTAGTAGCCTGCACAATTGCTCGGGCAAACTTTTGCGGATTATCGGATTTGAAAATTCCAGAGCCGACAAACACGCCATCTGAACCCAGGTGCATCATCAGCGCAGCATCTGAAGGTGTTGCCACACCGCCAGCTGCGAAGTTAACCACCGGCAACTGAGCACCTTTTGCCACTTCAAGAAGCAATTCATACGGAGCACCCAAATTTTTCGCTTCAAATACCAGCTCATCTTCAGACATCGCAGCAACTCTGCGGATCTGTGCCTGCATTGTACGCTGATGCTTGACAGCTTCGACAATATTGCCTGTGCCTGGTTCGCCTTTCGTGCGAATCATCGAAGCCCCTTCGGCAATGCGGCGAAGCGCTTCACCTAAATCACGAGCGCCGCATACAAACGGAACAACAAAATCACGTTTATTGATATGGAATTTATCATCTGCAGGAGTTAGCACTTCAGATTCGTCAATATAATCCACACCAAGCGACTCCAACACTTTGGCTTCTACAAAATGTCCAATGCGCGCTTTCGCCATAACAGGAATACTAACTGCTTTCATCACTTGTTCAACGATTGTAGGGTCAGCCATTCGCGCTACTCCGCCCATTGCACGAATATCTGCCGGCACGCGTTCCAGTGCCATAACAGCCACTGCTCCCGCTTCTTCAGCAATTTTGGCTTGCTCTGCATTGACAACGTCCATGATCACGCCGCCCTTTTGCATTTCGGCCATTCCCCGTTTAACCCTTGTTGTTCCTAATTCTGCCATTAACAAAATGCCTCCTGTTTCACTCAACAGTTTTGAGTATATTATATCAGCTATTGTGGTTCGTTTGGTTTATTATCATTGGAGGATGTTGGTTTCATTTTCCTTAAAAAGGCTCGAAACATGAAAAATCCACCGGCCAACATAATAAAAATCAAAAAAGTATTCAGCGTGATCCACCATGCAGCGCTCATGAAATCCCCTCCAAATGAGGCTCTAAAGTTTGTGGAACAAAGAAGCGATTCCGCCAAACACACTTCTGAAGAACAGACTAATCCAAGAGGCTTTATCGTCCGCTTTTTGTGCCAGCAAATCGGTGTACGCAATGACTTGTCCATTCTGCATTACCTGCAGCTCACCGACTTTTTGTCCGGCTTTGACAGGCGCAGTCACCGGCACGAACACATCGTTTTTGGTGGGAGCGGCAGAGCCTTTTTGCAGTGCAACTGAAACGTCGTGTGCAGCTACCACTGGAATAGCAACAGCAGCTCCCTTGTCAACCGCCGCGGTTTTATCCGCAATTTCGCCAGCGGAGACAACCTTCTGTTCCTGGTAGTTCGCAAAACCGTAATCCAGCAATTTTGTGGATTCGGATTGCCTTAGGCTATTTGTTGCGGCCCCCAGTTCAACTGAAATCAGTCGCATATTATCACGCTTCGCTGTTGCAACCAAGCAATAACCCGCTTGATCGGTAAAACCTGTTTTTAACCCGTCCATTCCAGGATATTTCCCTAATAATTCATTTGTATTCTGGAAGGGTTTTAGATTTTGCGACTTGCGGAAATCATCTTGTATTTCAACGGACTGCATACTTGTATAAGTTAATATATCAGGAAAAGTCGTAATCAGGTCCCGGGCTAAGATAGCTAAATCCTTAGCGGAAGTATGATGGGCTGGGTCATCCGTCAATCCATGAGCATCCAGATAATGCGTGTTGGTTAGTCCCATCTTGGCAGCTGCATCATTCATTTCTTTAACAAACTGAATATCGTCTCCTGCCAAAAATTGCGCTACCGCTTCTGCTGCATCGTTGCCAGACGGTACACAGATCAATTTCAACATCGTATCCAGATCAATTTTCTCTTTGGGATCCAACCATCCGCTGGAACTGTCGCCTTGTGCAGTTAATTGATATGCTTCAGGTGTAACTGGCACAATATCTGTTTTTTTGAATTTACCTGACTGAATTGCCTGCTCTGCTAGATAAAGTGTCATCAACTTCGTAGTGCTGGCAGGCGAACGCTGATCATTTTCATTCTTCGCCCACAAAATTTGTCCCGAACTGGCATCCACCAGAATCCCAGCAGGAGCATCAAACGACACTCCATCAGATGAAGACGCCGCAGCTCGAGCAGTGGCTGGCGCTTGTATAAACAGCGAACAAACTAATGCAGTGGTGGAACAACCAAACACAATCCCTTTATTCCATCGGTTTCTCATATTCAGCAGCAACATATTAATCCTCCCTACCTGAGCAATTATATCATAGCTGAAATAGGGTTCCTATCATAAGGTCTAACTTTCCAAAAGATAGACACAACCAGGTATAGCCCGTTTATAGACTGTAATTAGGTGATTCTTTTGTGATTTGAATATCGTGTGGATGGCTTTCACGCAAGCCCGCAGAAGTGATCCGGATAAACTGGGTGTCCGTTTTTAGTTCAGTGATATTCTTAACCCCGCAGTAGCCCATACCCGCACGCAGTCCACCAACCAATTGATAAATAATTTCCGATAAGGAACCTCGGAAAGGCACGCGCCCCTCTATTCCTTCTGGCACCAACTTCTTGGTATCCTCCTGGAAGTAACGATCTTTGGAGCCGTCTTTCATCGCGCTGATTGAACCCATTCCGCGATAAACCTTAAATGATCTGCCCTGATAAATTTCCATATCGCCAGGTGATTCTTCCGTACCTGCCAGCAGTGATCCAATCATCACGACATCTGCACCAGCAGCAATTGCTTTCACAATGTCTCCGGAATACTTGATGCCGCCGTCCGCAATAATAGGGATTCCGTATTGTTTTGCTACTTCTGCACAGTCATAAATCGCTGTGATCTGAGGGACCCCAATGCCCGCTACCACCCTGGTAGTGCAAATGGAGCCTGGCCCAATGCCTACTTTAACCGCACTAGCCCCAGCTTCAATTAAATCTCTTGTAGCATCCCCAGTAGCGACATTTCCGGCAATAATTTGTAAATTCGGATAATTATCTCTGATCTCACGCACAGTCCGCAACACTCCGATTGAATGTCCGTGCGCAGTATCTACTACCAGTACATCCACTCTTGCTTTCACTAGCGCCGCTGTTCGTTCATGTGTATCTGCAGTCACGCCAACTGCAGCGCCGCACAACAAGCGACCTTGCTGATCTTTGGCTGCAAAAGGAAACTGTTTTGCTTTTTCAATATCTTTTATTGTAATTAATCCACGCAGAATATAGTTTTCATCTACGAGAGGCAATTTTTCAACCTTGTGCTGCTGCAGTATTTCTTTTGCTTGTTCCAATGTAGTTCCAACAGGCGCTGTGACCAGATTATCCCGTGTCATCACATCTCGAATTTTCCGCTGGAAGTTTTGCTCAAAACGCAAATCCCGGTTCGTGATAATACCAAGCAATCTTCGCTGTTCATCAACAACAGGCACCCCGGATATTCTGTATTTCGACATCAACTCTTCCGCATTGTACACATGGTGATCGGGGGATAAATAAATGGGTTCTGTGATTACACCGCTCTCTGAGCGCTTAACCTTGTCGACTTCTTCTGCTTGTTCCGCGATGCTCATGTTCTTATGAATAATTCCAATGCCGCCTTCTCGCGCCATTGCAATAGCCATTTTTGATTCAGTAACTGTATCCATACCTGCAGAAACAATCGGGGTATTTAAACTGATATGCCCTGTTAAATGTGATTTTATTTCAACGTCTCGCGGCAATACCTCTGATTTCTGAGGTACTAATAAAACGTCGTCAAAAGTCAATCCCTCTTTCGCGAATTTATCGCCTGTCATTCCCATCACCCCTGTATTGTGTATAGTTCTACGTCTAAATGTGGATATTAGACCTAGTTTAACAATGGGTTTTTGGGGTGTCAAGGTGAAATGCAACCCAATACATGTATGGTTTGGGAACAATTTTTTTACTACGAATGTGAACAATTGGCAGCCAGATTTCTCCAGGAAACATTTGAAAAAAAAAACACTGCCAAAGCGAAAGCACTTGCTTATCAGGCTGCTCCAAAACTGTCTTGTGCGATTCGGCAGGCGCATGAATATTACCGTGCGGCCGAAACTGCCAATTTACTAATAAAACCTCTGTTGTCCTTCTACGGCATAGCCTGTTTAGTGCGTGCATTGCTCGTAAAGGATCAGCCTGAATATCCTTCAAATTCTTCTGTATTAAAACACGGGCTGTCCACACGTAAACTTAAACGAACTGGCTTTCAAATCATAAACGATGTTGCGGTGATTCAAAGAGCAGGCTTATATGTTGAATTTCACAATCTGCTGCATGGTGACCAGATGTCTGCAGCAATGCGCAAATACCGCGTGGGTGATTTGTTAGGCATCATACCCGATGTCACGAATAGTTTCTCCGGGTTGGGTGTGCCGTCCTCAGTAGTTCAACTTGAGTTGGAGAAATCGGATCACGAATGCGTCTGGTCAATCCCCAGCTCTTATTTTAGAAATAACAGCTGGGCCCTTGAAGAGTATGTTGCCTACTTCAATCAGCTTGATCCGCCTGATAACGCAGGCAGATCATCTTCAGACGGCAACTTCATGCTCGTACGCAAAGCGCCGCCTGGCTTAGTTAAACTTACACGTACAGGCACACATCGGGCACACCCTTTGCTTTGTTCTGACTTGGAAGGCAACTGGTTCTTACGTGTTCCCCCGAGCGA
>JAQBPP010000292.1 GCA_028287455.1 Bacilli bacterium
CTGACCCGCGGTAACAGTATCACCGGTATTCACAGACCACTTGGTCAATTTTCCGGGAACCTGAGGGGTAATGGTAACCAATCTCCCCGATACCTGCGCATCGTCAGTTGAAATATAGGTGGATTGATTCCAGAAGTAATAATACAGCCCGCCTACGATTCCTATGATCAATAAAATGACAACCACGTTGGTTAAAATTAATCTACGCATGGTAACACCTCTGTAACGAGTTTTTTATAAACATGCAATCTATTCTGCATTTTTCTCTACCTCAGCTTTCACAATCGCAACCGGTTTGACTCGCTTCAGGAAAAACGACAATACAAGCGCAATGAACGTTAAAATAGTAGCCACTATAAACGCATCGTTAATTCCATCTACAGTGGACTGCTGCATCACCATTTTATAAAGATATTGGCCCACCAATGCAGTTCCTGCCTGTACAGGCAGCCCTAATTGCATGGCCAGCTTTTGCCCAAGATCAGCCAGCATGCTGTTTAACATAGGATTTGTTGTAGTTAACGTATCCCGGTAAGTGCCAACATGAAACGTGGTACGGGTGGTCATCACAGTGACGAGGATGGCCGTACCAATAGAAGCCGCGATTTGCCGTGCGGTGTTGGATGCCGCAGTTCCATGGCTCGCAAATTGTCTCGGCAGCTGGTTTAAGCCTGCTGTCATGATGGTCATGGCGATAAAGGACATTCCGAACATCCGCAGCGTATACAACAGCATCACGTGTGAATAAGGAGTTGCCATCGTGAGCTGGCTAAAGTACCAGGTGGTAATCGTAGTGATGGTAAGTCCCACGATTGCCAGCGGTCTTGCTCCAATCTTATCAAACAACGCGCCCGCAATTGGAGACATGATGGCCATCACGATTGCGCCGGGCAGCAGCAGCAAGCCGGCCTGCAGCGGTGAAAACCCGCGAATATTTTGGATATAAATCGGCACAAGAATCATTGCGCCAAACATGGCCATATTCACGACACAGCTGACCAAGGTGGAGATCGTAAACACATTGTACTTAAATACGCGCAAGTCGAGCATTGGCTCTTCCGTAGTTAACTCTCGAATGATAAACAGCACAACAAAGATGACGCCGCCTATCAAAGACATAACGACCCTGGGGTCGCCCCAACCGTTGTTACCTGCCTCACTGAATGCATACAGTATCAGTCCAAACCCCATAGTGGAAGTGATAAAGCCTGCGAAGTCAAATTTGGGATTCGTAAGTTTGGATACATTCGGCAGCATGATGAGTGCAAAAATGATATCAAAGATTGCAATTGGCATTCCGACATAGAACAGAATCCGCCAAGTCCAATGCTCGATAATCCAGCCAGACAGTGTGGGACCTAGTGCAGGAGCAAAAAACATCGCAATTGCCATTGTTCCCATAGCCCGGCCCCTGACTTCCGGTGGATAAATAAATAAAATAACAGTCATCATGAGCGGCATCATCACACCGGCACCAATGGCTTGCACGATGCGGCCGATCATCATCACGGTGAAGCCCGGTGCAACCGCACAAATGATCGAACCGATCAAAAAGGCAACCATCGCGGAAATAAACAGCTTACGCGTGGACAGCCTTCCAATTAAGAATGGAGTGATTGGAATCAAAACCCCGTTTGTCAGCATGTAGCCGGTGGACAACCACTGTACAGTATTGGCTGAAACGTTGAATTCGTTCATCAAATGAGGAATCGCCACGTTAAGTAACGTTTGATTCAAAATCGTGACAAACGCGCCCAAAACAAGTACAGACATGATGACTCCCTTATTTAGGTGTTGCACATTATTCGGTTGGTTTTGACTCAACCTGGTTCACCTGCTTTCAGCACTTCTATCGATATTCTGCAATACTTGTTCGTAAATTCGGATCAAATGGTTCAGATCGTCAGGCGATAGACCTTTAAATAATTTATTGAAGATTTCCAGCCGCTGCTTGCGGACCACCTGCAACATTTCTAGTCCGCTGGCAGTAATCTCCAAATAAACCACGCGGCGATCCTCATCAGTTCGGGTTCGCTTGGCGTAACCGCTTAAAACCAGTTTATCGGACAGACTGGTGACGCCTGCCATAGTAATTCCCAGCTCCTCAGCAAGATCTGATGATTTGGCTGGGCCTGAACAAGCGAGCTTTTCGAGAATGAGCGCCTGGGAACCTGAAATGCGCCCTTCGACATACTTGCTCCATTCCGATGTCAATTTCCGACTGAATTTGAGAAAAACATCTTGCAAATGGACTACATCATCCTCCATTAATTTTTTGTTACCCCCCTAGTTAAACGCATAAGTTATCAGGTGGATTAACTATTTACACGCTTAAGTATCCCTGAGGTATTTTAGGATAGGATGGATCAAAAGTCAAGATAGACATATTTTAATCGCAAATCCTGCCAACTATACTCCACTTTGGAATCCATAGATCATTCTGCTGGTTATTGATTAAGTTCCCACAGCACGCGCAGTCCTTCAAACAGCAGCCTGGGATTCGTATACTGAATGGTCGTGCACAAAGGGGCGATCAGTTCAGACAACCCTCCTGTTGCAACGACAGTAAACCGCAGGGGGAATTCGGCGAAGATCCGGCCCACAATACCGTCCACTTGTCCCGCTCCTCCGAAAATGGCGCCCGCTTGAATATTTTCAGCGGTGTTTTTTCCGATGATTCGATTTGGTTTCGTCAATTGAATTCTAGGCAGTTGCGCTGTCTGTTGTGACAAAGCTTCTGTAGAAATTTGGATGCCAGGCACAATCAGCCCGCCTTGATACTGACCCAATTCATCGACAACACATAGGGTGGTGGCGGTGCCTAGTGCAACGATTATTAACGGAGGGCCATATAAATGCACGGCAGCCACTGCGTCGGTCAAGCGGTCAGATCCAAGTTGGGCTGGTTGATCATAGTTGATTTTAAGTCCGGTACGAATTCCTGGCCCTACCAGTAAGGGGTTGCAGTGGAACAAGTTGCGACAGACGACTTCCAAGACTGGCGTTAAAGAAGGGACGACAGAACTGATCGCAACCCCTTCGATGCTGCGCAGGCTGTATCCTCTGTGCTGAAAAAAGCCGGTCAAAGAGTTTCGAATATCGTCAGTCGTTTGGTTCCTGTTAGTTGCTGTGCGACCGAGAAAATGGAACTGTTGACCTTCAAATATTCCGTATTTCAGATTGGTATTGCCCAACTGTTACCATGTTAATTGGAAAAAAATAATTTGTCGAATTCGGTCACCTTAATCATTTTTCATTCGTCTATCAAGTATGAGTAAAATGGAATTTCGTGATCGAAAGGGGATTAGGCTATGCCTGAACCGGTCAGGGGAGGCAGCCGCTACATGGCCGGGTTGGACGGTCTACGTGCGTTGGCAGTTCTTGCTGTTATTGTCTACCATTTAAATCCAAGCTGGATGCCAGGAGGACTCCTGGGAGTGGGGATCTTTTTCGTGCTGTCGGGGTATCTCATCACCGACATTTTAGTCGCCCGGTGGGGCCAGAGCGGGCGACTGGAGTTGAAAGACTTCTGGCTTCGCCGCGCCCGGCGCCTCTTGCCCGCGTTATTTTTCATGCTGGTCATGGTTGTAGCTTGGACCACGCTGTTCGACCGCTCCTGGTGTTTACAGTTTCGGCAAGAACTCCTAGCTGCAGTGCTGTACGCCAGCAACTGGTGGTTAATCTTCCATCAAGTATCGTATTTCGCGCGATTCGGTCCGCCTTCACCGCTCGGACATCTTTGGTCGCTCGCGGTGGAAGAGCAGTTTTACCTGCTTTGGCCGTTGCTGCTGACAGTCGGTCTGCGTCTGACGCGGAGCAAAATACTGCTTGCTTGTCTGACACTTGCGATGGCGGCCGGCTCTGCGCTGGCAATGGCGCTCCTCTATCAGCCAGGTACCGACCCGAGTCGGGTTTATTATGGGACGGATACCCGAGCATTCGCTCTGCTGATTGGTGCTGCGCTTGCTTTACTATGGCCGAGCGCGAAGCTGTCGCGACTGGTTTCCACTGGGGTGCGATTCAGTCTTGATTTGGCTGGCGGGACTGCGCTGCTCGTTATGTTGCTGATGATTGGATGGACCAATGAATACCAGGTTTCTCTCTTCCAGGGCGGGCTCGTAGTAATGGCAGTGGCCACCGCAATTACGGTCGCTGTTGCCGCCCACCCGGCTGCCCATCTCAGCAAGGTGCTCGGATGCAGGCCATTGCGTTGGTTGGGCGTTCGTTCGTATGGCATCTACCTTTGGCACTACCCGGTGATCGTGCTGTCAAGCCCTGCAGTCCACACTGCAGGTGTGGACGTGTTACGAGCAGCTCTGCAGGTGGCGGCCAGTATTGGTCTAGCTGCATTGTCCTGGCGGTTCGTTGAGGAGCCGATTCGAAGTGGAGCACTTGCCAGGCTTTGGGTCCAGGTGCGATCTAAGCCGCCGCAAACTGTCCCTGTGCAGCGAAACAGACGCAGCGCTGCAGGTTACGTGCTGCTTGCCATTAGTTTGCCTTGTGTGGTCGTGGCCTGTGTAGGCATGGTGGAACCAACCTCCACTGCTGCAGTGACGACGCCGCAAGTGACGAGCATAAGTCTGAATCAGACTGGGCAAACCACGATCACGATGTCAAGTACGCCCCAAGCAGTTTCCACCGCAACATCTTCGGATACTTCGTCGAAAACAAGTGTTTCACAGTCGTCATCAGCTGGAGCAGATCTGGCTGGCAGCACCTTGGCTGCGGAATCCGGCGGCCAAGGGGATCCATCCGCGTCTGCTGCGAACCCGGCTCCAGCTTCCCGATCCGGTCAGGGAGTAACTGCAATCGGCGACTCGGTGATGATCGACATTGCTCCCTACCTAAGCGAGCTGCTTCCAGGTATTGTGATTGACGGGCAAGTGGGACGTCAAATGTACCAAGCGCCTGCTGTAGTAGACCAACTCAAGTCGACGGGAAAGCTCGGCCAAATCGTCATCATTGAACTGGGCACGAACGGCTCCTTCACAAAGGATCAATTGATATCGCTGCTGAACGCACTCGGGACGGTGCAGCAGATTGTTCTGGTCAACACCCGCGTCCCTCGTCCCTGGCAGGATGTGGTGAATTCAACTTTGGCAGAGGTTGCGTCCCAATATCCCCATACTTCGCTTATCAACTGGTATGCGGCTAGCAGCGGCAAAGACTCCTTTTTCTACCCCGACGGGGTGCACCTCGATCCTGAAGGATCGAAGTACTACGCCTCGCTCGTCGTGAAGGCGCTGGATTAGGGAAAAAGGATGTCTGTCCTGAGCGCTCAGGTTGCAAGCAAAAGTCGCTCTCAGGACAGACATCCCTTTTTCGTCATTTACAATCTTATTATTTAGTAACATACGGGAAGACAGATTAGTTATACAAAGAAGTTTCGCCAAGTTTTGCAAGTACTTGCTGCCCAAAAACGGTAGGGTGAATATCGTTATTGTCATCGTACCGGACCAGAGCAGGGGCTTGATTTAGCGTATTGTTCTGAATCATTAAGAATGCGCTGTATGCATCGGCAAAATGAACATTTGCAAAGGCTGATGAAATTGATTTAATGGATGAATTGGCACTAGGAAGAAGAAGATTGGAAATCCCATACGATGCGGTGCCTGGCTTGAACGGATTATAAGTATCGTACAAGACAATAGGTGCTTTTGTCAGAGAACGAATGTCTGAAAGAATAGTTGCCAGGTTAAGGTCCAATGCGCTGACAGAACTGTTGACTGCAGCGATTAATTCTGGCTCATCTTGGGTAGGGTCGATTCCCTGGAGGAGGTCGGAATAGAATTTGGACGTTAAATAAGTTTGTAAAAAATCGTTGCTTCCAATGTCAAGCGTTACAATCTCTGCGTGACTGATATCCTCTTTAAATTTATCGGTTTTAAGTGCATTCAAAAGGTCGATAGTTGTCCATCCTGGAACGGCGAGGTCTTTGACGTTTGTTTCCTTTAAGTCATGACCGATTACGAACGGAAATGCATATTTAGAAGGATGATCGTTGTTAATACCTAGATTGTATCCGAACGTGATAGAATCCCCTAATGCCACTAAAGAGTCTTTATCTGGGGGGGTATCACTAGCAAAAGCTGGTACAGCAGTAAAAATGGTTAGCAACGATGTTGCAGCCAACAGCTTCTTGATCACAAAAAAACCTCCTGGATGTATGATTATGACAGTCAATAATGTGTATGATTTCATCAGTTGATTATGACGATAATCATAGTTTAAAATAGTCAGTTAATGAGCCATGCATAGGAACAAGAACTGATTTCGCCCTAGCGCGTCGTGATGCCTTCTTATGGTATACTTAGATTCTAGTTCTTCTTACATATTTCCTTTATTCTCTTAGGAGGCAATTCCAAATATGATCATTAAACCTAAAGTTCGCGGCTACATCTGTACAACCGCTCATCCGGCAGGTTGCGCGCGCCAGGTGCAAGACCAAATTGATTATGTCAAAAGCATGCCTCGTATTCATGGACCAAAGAAGGTGCTGGTCATAGGCGCCTCCACCGGATTTGGACTGGCTTCCCGCATCACAGCTTCTTTTGGAGCAGGGGCGGATACGATTGGCGTGTTTTTTGAGCGGCCCGCAGCAGACGACCGGACGGCATCTGCCGGTTGGTATAATACTGCTGCTTTTCAAAAAGCGGCGAGAGAAGCAGGTTATTTTGCGCAGAGTATCAATGGTGACGCATTTTCCAATGAAATCAAACAGCAGACGATCGCGTTGATCAAGAAGGAGTTGGGGCAGGTAGATCTGGTGATTTACAGTCTCGCCTCGCCCAGACGGACACATCCGACAAGCGGTTTGACTTTCTCTTCGGAGATTAAACCCATTCACGCCCCTTTTAATGAGAAAACCGTGCATACCCAGACTGGCACAATTTCGGAAATCACTGTAGAGCCGGCAACCGAAGAAGAAATTCAGTCCACGGTGCAAGTGATGGGCGGCGAAGACTGGGCAATGTGGATTGACGCGATGCAGAGTGAGAATGTATTGGCGCCAGGCGCGACTACAGTTGCTTATTCCTATATTGGACCAGAGCTTACTTATGCCATTTATCGGGAAGGTACGATTGGACTGGCCAAGCAGCATTTGGAGAATACAGCTCATGAAATCGATCAGCGTATGCAAAAACTTGGCGGACGAGCGTTAATTTCAGTCAACAAAGCGCTGGTTACGCAGTCGAGTTCCGCAATTCCTGTCGTACCTTTGTACATTTCAATCTTGTTTAAAATCATGAAAGAAAAAGGGATTCACGAAGGCACGATCGAGCAAATGCACCGATTGTTCGCAGGCCGGTTATATACAGGTGAACAGTTGACTTTGGATGATAAAGGCAGGATCCGGATTGATGATCTGGAAATGCGTGAAGATGTACAGCGGGAAGTTGCTGTTTTGTGGCCGAAGATCAACACGGACAACGTGGAGTCGTTAACAGACCTGAACGGGTATCGTGCAGAATTCCTGCGTA
>JAQBPP010000393.1 GCA_028287455.1 Bacilli bacterium
TGGTTGCGGGGACAGGACTTGAACCTGTGACCTTCGGGTTATGAGCCCGACGAGCTACCAACTGCTCCACCCCGCGACAACTGGTGGACGCTGACGGGATCGAACCGCCGACCCTCTGCTTGTAAGGCAGATGCTCTCCCAGCTGAGCTAAGCGTCCAATTTACTTGGAGCGGAAGACGGGGATCGAACCCGCGGCCCTCGCCTTGGCAAGGCGATGCTCTACCGCTGAGCTACTTCCGCGCAACACCTTTAATAGTACCATATTTCTGCGCTCACGCCAACCATCAGATGCAGGTAAATCTGGTTATCCACATGCATCATTTTCTTAAAGACGAGAAATAATATAGCATATTCATCGTGAAAAAAGAAAGGCCTGTTCTCCGAGGAGAGACAAGCCTTGATCGTTACGATGAACTGCTGTGACCCGCTTATTTGTATTGATCGAGAATTTTATTCCAGGTATCTGGATTAATCGTCCAGTCACTGCTTGTGATCGGCGCATCAGGATATTTATAAAGCGTTTGATCAAAGGATGGACGATCGTTTTTGTACAACAAACCAGTTGTAAGCTCTTCGGACTCTTCAATCAGCTTGAGTGCCGCATACTTATCGGTATTGTCATAACCCTCAATCTGTTTAACATCCTTGATGCCTTGCTTATACCAGTCGTAGGTGTTCACTTTGTTATAGGTTACGCAAGGAGAATATACGTTGATCAAAGAGAATCCTTTGTGCTCCATGCCGCCTTCAATCAGTTCTACCAACTGGCCAAGGTTACCAGAGTAACCTTGCGCTACATAGCCGCAGCCTTGAATGATCGCCAAGTGAAGCGGATGAATTGGCTCTTCAACAGCACCAGCAGGAGCTGTTTTCGTTTTGAAACCTGGATCTGATGTTGGTGAAGTTTGTCCGGTGGTCAATCCATAAATGTGATTATCCATTACAATATAAGTGATATCTGTGTTGCGGCGAACTGCATGGATAAAGTGGCCCAGGCCAATCCCGTATCCGTCCCCGTCTCCACCTGAAGCTACTACAGTCAGATCACGGTTTGCAATTTTTACGCCTTGAGCAGTCGGAATCGAACGTCCATGCAAAGAATGAAATCCGTAGGATCCGAAGTGTTGCGAAATCTTGCCGGAACAGCCTACGCCTGAAACAACTACCATATCTTCCGGTTCGAGTCCACGG
The DNA here is from genome assembly GCA_028287455.1 of Bacilli bacterium. Taxonomy (GTDB): domain Bacteria; phylum Bacillota; class Bacilli; order Tumebacillales; family JAQBPP01; genus JAQBPP01. Next base: position 1,192 of record JAQBPP010000393.1, read on the forward strand.
TTGACTGCTGCTTTTTGCAGGGCAGCTAAAACGGTATAGTCACCGCAGCCAGGACACCAGGTTGCCTTTTCTGCACGAAAATCTGCAATTGTAGCCATTATTAAATCACCTCTTTAATCCGATTGAAAATCTCTTTGACAGTGAAAGGATCACCGTCATATTTTAAACAGTTCTCAATCTTGTCGTGCCCGCCGACATATTGCTTGATTTGTTGGGCCAGTTGTCCAGTAGAATTGATCTCTGTCACAACAACCTTGCGAGCCTTATTTAAAAGCGGCGCAATTTCTTCAGTTGGGAAAGGCAGCAGTCTGGCTACTTGCAGATGACCTACGTTTACCCCTTCACCTTTGAGCTTGGCGACTGCTTCGTCGATTACGCCAACTGTGGAACCAAATCCAACAACCAACACCTCAGGATTTTCCGGTCCTGTGTATGCAGCGCCTTCAATTCCCTTGAAGTTTTTCAGCTTGCGCGCACGTTTGTTCATTTGCTGAATACGCATCGCTTGATCTTCAATTTCAAGACCAACTTCGTCATGTTCGTTACCCATGGCAACGTGACGGCCATTTTTCTGGCCTGGGAGAGCGCGCGGCGAAATGCCGTCCTCCACATCTGCGAAACGGTGGAATTCACCTTTTTCCAAAGAAGCCAAATATTCGTCTGTCACAAGCTTGCCGCGTTCGTGGTGAACGCGGGACAAATCAAGTCCCGAAATCGTTTGACTGTTCATTCCCATATACAAATCAGTTGCCACAATGACTGGGCACTGGTATTTCTCAGCCAGATTAAATGCCTCCGCCGTAAAATAGAAGCATTCAGAAACGTTGCGCGGAGTAAGCACGATTCTTGGAATCTCTCCGTGCGAACCGTACATATTACTATTAACATCCGATTGTTCGGTCTTGGTAGGAAGACCAGTGGAAGGACCGGAACGTTGAACGTCAACGATCACGATGCCTGTTTCGGAAATTCCTGCGAGGCCAATTGCTTCAAGCATCAGGGATACCCCTGGGCCGGAAGTGGCTGTGATGGCCCGTGAACCTGCATAGCTTGCGCCGATGACGAAGTTCACTGCTGCAATTTCATCCTCAACTTGAACAACCGCTCCACCCAATTGCGGGAAGTATTTCACAAATCCATACATCACCTCAGTTGCAGGTGTAATCGGATATTGCGCATTCACGCGGCACCCTGCAGCTATTGCACCAAGTGAAGTAGCTTGATTTCCGGAAATGAACAAACGATTGTGGTCAATCTTAGCCGGTCTTGGAGGAAGCTCTAAGTGCACCGGATTGTTTTCCATGTAGAAATCAAATCCGCGCTGCATGGCTACCATGTTGCTTTCTACAATGGAAGTCCCTTTGGAAGAGAACTTGTCTTCCAAATAAGATTGGAAATCTGCAGGCTTCAGACGGAGCACTGCAGCGATCGCGCCAATTGCCACCATGTTTTTCATGATTGGACTGCCGGACTCTTTGGCAATTGCAGTCAGCGGAATTGCAATGGCATGCACGTTTTTGCCTTCCGGAACTGTTGCATTCTTAATTGCTGCATCATAAATCAATACGGCGCCATCTGATAATTCATGGAAATTATAGTCGATCGTCATTTGATCGAATGCAATCAGGATATGCAAGTCATCACCATGATGACTCCGCTCATCGGATGTCACACGAACTTTGTAGTTGGTATGACCCCCTTTAATCAAAGACATAAAATGACGATATGTGGATACATGATAGCCGAGCCGGAAAAGTGACAGTGAAAAGATTTCCCCTGTACTTTCAATTCCTTCGCCCTGCTCTCCACCAACTTTCCAAGAGAGATCTGTGACCATTTGTCTCACCCCATGTTTCATATAGAAATGATTATTGTTTATTGGCAATGTAACAATACTACCTTATTATCATAACACTTCGCTAGTATTTTTGAACATAAAAATACACAATTCCTTAATATTTTTTCAATTACTTCAAGCAATCCCCAATCTGTACCTGTGTTTTACTCTCAAAATTAAACCAGAGTTTTACTAGGGTAAGTGTCCATCTCGCACCAACTGTACTACTAGCTGTTTTATTAAAATTGATACAGTAAGATTTTTTACACAAAGTGTTTTGTGCAATTTCGCAGATATGAATATTTTTCCGCTTGTTCGGCAAGCTACTGATGATCGGAAAATTATTTGATTTATGAGGTGAAACGTTCCATGACAACTCGACGACGGGGATCGTGTACAGCTGTTTTACTGGTTGCGCTGTGCACGATCTCTACTGCCGGGCAGCTCCAATCGCCTGCAACAAAGATTGAACCTCTCCGCACCAAGGCCAGTGCCGCCCCTCATTCGTCCGCACAGACCCTTCCTGTCGCGGCCAAGGCTGCCTCCGCCAGTGCGGAAGAACCTCCCCCTGACACCCCCCCGAAACCAAAACGCGTCCTCAGCTGCACATTAACTGCGTATACCGCCGGTTATGAGTCAACCGGCAAACGGCCTGGCGACCCCGGTTATGGGATCACAGCGTGCGGCAAGATTGCAAGGGAAGGACAAACAATTGCTGTAGATCCTGCGGTGATCCCGATTGGGACACATGTATATATTGACGGCATTGGAGAACGACAAGCTGAAGACACAGGCGGCGCTGTAAAAGGGGCGCATATTGACGTGTTCTTTAACGACCCGCGAATCGCCATTCAGTTTGGCGTGAAAACCAATGTTCCAGTTTATATTAGTCAAGGATAATCCATCCCTGGGAGACATCAGAGCGATGTCTCCCTCCATTTATTGCGTGACTCCTGCATAACGATATAACATTGCTCTGGCTTCCAAAAAAGCAGCAAAAAGCCGCGGAGCTGCTGACCAAAGGTCGTCAGGTTGAATACCGGCATAATCGTGCACAAGGATTTTACGGAAGTCCACCGCTTCCTTGAGTACTCCCGCCACTTCAGATGTAAACACTTGCTCATCTTCCATGATATCGATGATATCCGTGTAGGAAGCAGGATCCCTCATAATGAGCGCATCAATCAGCACATTGCTGGAGTCTATCAGAATTTCCACACAAATATGCAAAATCCGCTCTATAGCCGCCTGTTCAATCGGCGACTTGACTGAGCCATCCTGCTTAATTAAGGCTTCCATTGTATCCAGGTATCGTTGCAGCAAGTCGCCTTGCCGTTGAATCGTTTCACGATGCTCAGCCTTAATAAACACAATTTTGCCGCCTTCCCGTTTCTTGTTCATTCTGTACCAAACATCAGGTTGCCAGACTGCTCTTACGGTGTTACCCTTAGTGAAGTTTATCATAAGTAAAGCGGCTCTTAAACCATCAAGGAGTTGATGACGCCTGAGCAATCGCTTTCAGCTCCACGTTGTGACAGACGGAACCACTGAAGTTGACCAGCTGGCTGATACTGCAATGCAGTTGGTGTCAGCAGGAGTGGACTTTTTTCAGCTTCGATATAAATCTCTTTCGGCAAAAGAAGTTTATGAGATCGCGTTACCACTAGCAAATCTTACAAGAAATGTCAAAATGAATTTAGTCATAAATGACCGCATTGATGTGGCTCAGGCAGTCGACTTGTCGTCTGTCCATTTGGGCGAGGTCAGCCTGCCGGTGTCTGCTGCCAGAGCCGTGCTCGGAAACGACGCTTTGATTGGACGGTCGGTTCATAGTTTAGAGGAAGCCATCCGGGCGGAGCAAGAAGGGGCTTCTTATATCACTTACGGGCACATTTTCACCAGTCTTTCCAAGCCAGGACTGCCGCCGCGCGGGCTGTCATCACTAGGCAAGATCGTGGAATCAGTCTCGGTTCCTGTCATTGCAATCGGCGGAATCACCGAGCACAACTTTGAACAAGTGTTAGCAACTGGCGCTGCTGGAATAGCGGTGATCGGTGCGATTATGTCGCAAAAAAACCCAGGTGAAGCTGCCAAACGCCTGCGCGAGCTGCTCGACCGAAGCAAGTATCAACCCCGAAGTTTTAAATAAAACAGCAGGGAGCATCAGCAAGGAGTGGAGACGATGTCAACGTCGAGTTATGACACCATTATTATTGGCGGCGGAATCATTGGAGCATGCATCGCCTGGCAATTGGCGCAAAAAAATCGCAAAGTGCTTGTGCTGGAGGCCGGCCGTATCGGCTGCGGCGCCAGTCACGCTGGTGCGGGTATGTTAGGTGCGCAGGTTGAGATGGACTCCCCCGGCCCTTTATATAACTTCAGCATCTTTAGCCGTTCCTTATTCGATGAACTGACTGATCAGCTGAAGGATGAAAGTCATATCGACAGCGAACTGGATCGCACTGGAATGTTTCGGATTGCAACCTCAGAGAGTGATCGGGAAGAATTAATCAATCGCTGCGCCTGGCAAACGGCGTCCGGACAATCCGCCGAATGGATTGAACCTGAACAGATCCCTGCAGAATTAAAAAACCGCATCGGTTATCATTATGGCGCTCTTTTTCTGCCGCACGATTATCAAGTGCGCAATCCACAGTATTTAAAAGCTTTAGCAACATCAGCTATGAAGCACGACGCGCGCATCATAGAAAGTACTGCGGTTCGACGCTTGCTGACAAACGAGGGACAACCAGGCAAGGTCGTCGGTGTACAAACCGACACAGACCTGCAATTTTTCGCGGATCAAGTAGTGCTCGCGGCGGGCGCTTGGTCTGGTGTACTGGCACGATCACTCGGGATCAACTTAGGGGTATATCCCATCAAAGGTCAGGCAGTATTGCTAGAAAGCCCAACGCACTTCACCCCTTACACGCTGTTCACCCACGGTACTTATATCGTTCCAAAGCACACTGGCCATACGTACATTGGCGCAACGGAAACCGCCGATGGATTTGACGCTCGACCACTCGCTCGCAATGTGCGGACCTTGCTCACTTCCGCCGGGCAATTGGCCCCTGATGTGGAGGACATGGAATTCGTAGATTCGATTGCCGGTCTGCGGCCCGCTTCCCATGACGGTTTGCCTTACATCGGTTCAATCCCCGGATGGGAAGGGTTGTATGCAGCTACGGGACATTGGCGCAACGGGATCCTGTTGTCAGCTGGCACTGGTGCCGTGATGGCTGATTTGTTGTTAGGGCATACTGCGCAGACAGATATTAGTGCTTTTGATCCAGGGCGCAAGTGAATGTGTAAATGAGATTGTAGTTTGTTCCGAAAACAATTGAACTGTGTTGTCTCTTTTAGCTTCGTTGACTACCTGTTGGACAACGCAAATTTCCTCCTCGCTCGGGTTGTAGTCTTGTTCCTTTTATCCAAAGAATGAAGGTTGGAACAAGACTACAAAAGTCGCTCGTCGGAATTGCCCTGTCCAACAGATTCTCACAGTAGCCAAATGAGATAATGCAGTTCAATGAATCACTGGACTAACCTGAGATGAACACGGATTGATAGTCGCACGTCAGAATTGCCCTGTCCAACAGATTCTCACAGCAGCCAAATGAGATAATGCAGTTCAATGAATCACGCTTTAACACTAAAATTCGGCTGTCAAGACACTTTATTCCAAATCAAACTTTTTTATAAGCAACCGCATCAAGCATACATAAGCACGCTGGGTTAACAAAGTCTGTTGTCGTGGTCATTCTCGCAGGAAAAACGTCCTTCTTAAAATATTTATAAAAAACATCCCTGGCCGCCCGAAAATCCTCAATATTCTTGAGATATATATTTATTTGAACAATTTCATCTAGTGAAGAGTCAACTGTTCTATTTTTGTGAACGTTAAAAGGACAGCCGACAAGCTGTCCTTTTGTACATATTTCCTTGCCAAAAAGTATTGTCAAGTTATTTGCTGTTAAACGTACTGATTCTCGCTGGCAGGACGGCGTCTTCCGCCGCGATTGCCACTTTCATCTCTGCCGCGAACTACTCGCCCGTTTCCTTCATGTTTGTCACGGCCGCGTGATCCGCCGCCACCAGTACCACCAGTACCACCTGTACCACCAGACTGGCCATAACGGCGCTCGCCGCCGCGATTGCCCTGAGAATGACGTCCACCGTCGCCTCTTTGGCCATAGCCACCACCACCACCGCCACCACCGCTGTGCGGACGACGGTCACGAGGAGGAGCCGAAGAATAACTGCGCTCTTTTTTGCGTTGATCGGTCAGATCAACGACTTGATCGCGGTTTTTATCAATGGATGTAAGTTCCACATCCCCGACAAGGTCTTCGCCGATAATCTGCAGCGCAGAAGCAATCACTTCAAGCGATCCATGTTGATCCAACAATTGTTGCGCTAACCCGCTGAAATAAGGTTTGATATCCCCGTTCATTACATTAAGAACGCGCTCCATAATCCGGGCCTGCTGACGTGATTCGAGTTCTGCTACTGTTGGAAGGTTCATTTTATGCAGCTTCTTGCCAATCGCTTCTTCAATCATGCGCAGCAGTTTGAATTCGCGCGGCGTGATAAAAGTCATCGCCACACCTTCTTTGCCCGCACGGCCTGTTCGACCGATCCGGTGCACATAGGAATCGGTGTCCTGTGGGATATCGAAGTTGCAGACATGGGTCACGCCGCTGACGTCAAGACCGCGTGCCGCAACGTCGGTAGCGATCAGGATGTCGATGGTGCCATTTCGGAAGGAGTTCATCACTTGATCCCGCTCGCGCTGGGTCATGTCTCCATGCAGTCCTGAAGATAGATATCCACGGGTTTTCAGGTTATCCTGCAGTTCGTCAACGCCTTTTTTAGTCCGGCAGAAAATGACGGCTAATTCAGGAGCTTCCACATCAAATACTCTGCATAACGCGTCCACTTTTTGCCGCTCCAAAACTTCATAATACACTTGAGCAATCTTGGGTGCTGTAATGCCTTGCGGCTGAATGGCTATATGCCGTGGAGATTTCATGAACTTTTGTGCAAGACGCTTAATAGGTGCAGGCATAGTGGCCGAAAACAGCAGAGTCTGACGTGTGTCAGGCGTCTCAGCAAGAATGGTCTCGATATCCTCTAAAAATCCCATATCAAGCATTTCGTCTGCTTCATCAAGAATCACCGTATGGATCGTGGATAATTTCAGTGTCTTCCTTCTAATATGGTCTATAATCCGTCCGGGTGTCCCCACTATGATTTGAGGATGGGTGCGCAATGTTTTGATCTGACGGTCAATAGGTTGTCCACCGTATATAGCCAGCGTGCGCAGCCTGGTAAATTTCCCAAGCCGTGATGCCTCATCCGCTACCTGAATGGCGAGCTCCCGAGTCGGCGTCATCACCAGCACTTGAATTCCGCTGGTATAATCAATTTTTTCTAAACAAGGCAGTGTAAACGCGGCCGTTTTTCCAGTACCTGTTTGTGCCTGGCCGATCAAATCCAATCCCTGTCTTGCAAGCGGAATGGTCTCTGCCTGAATTGGGGTGGTTTCCTCAAACCCCATTTCTTCCAATGACCGTAAAACGTCCTCACTCAAATCCAAATCCTTAAACAAAGTGCTCATAAACTTGATTTCCCCCTAAAGAATCCTGGATGGATACCAGCGCCTGGCCCATCAACAGATTGAACAATTGCCTCCCACACTCGATAATTTATCCCGAACTGAATCGTATTTATCATCAATAATACCATTACTGAAAAAGAGGGGTTTATACCCCGCTCGCCAAGCATGGGAGAGATTCCTATTTTTGCCCAACTCCTCTATTATATACGCTTCGTGAGCAAATTGTTAGCAAAAGTTTCGTCTGCAGTTATTTTTTGCTGTTTTACTTAATCTATTCGTTTGTTATGGTTTCAGTGTGTCCATTATGCGTCTGAGACGGTCCGGATAATTGGTGATGATCCAACTCACTGGAGTTTGACATAAAACGCGCATCACTTGCTCGTCATCTACAGTCCAGGTATTCACCTGAATGCCATTTGCCGTTAATTGATCCAATTGACCCATGCGCAGCGCGTGGCACGCAGGATGCAAACAGTCGGCACCAGCAGAAATCGCATATCGAACTGGATCATGCAAAACGGCATCAAACAGCAGACCCGTTTTAACCCTGGCATCCAGCTGTTTCAAGATTGCCATTGATTCATGGTTGAAAGAAGAAACTACCACGCGATCATACAATCCATAGTGATCGATCAATTGCAAAATTCGCACTTCCAGTCCAACATAATCCACAACCGAATTCTTCAGTTCAATATTCAAAAGGGTACCTGCGAAATGACGAATCACTTCTTCCAACCTGGGAATACGGGTGCCGCGATACTGCGAATGGAACCATCCACCCGCATCTGCATGAGACAAAACGGCCCAATCGATTTCATATACATAGCCATCCAGATCAACAGTGCGTCCTAACCGTTCATCGTGAACCACTACCAGTTCCCCATCCCTCGTCATTTGCACATCCAGTTCAATGCCATCCGCCCCTTGCTCCATCGCTAATTGAAATGCGGGCATCGTGTTCTCCGGGGCATAAGCGGATGCACCGCGGTGGGCAATGACTTTGCATCCATTATGATTCATTTTTTCCACCACCTGTAAACTTTTTACAAACCCACTGATTTTTCTACTTTACCCCTTCCACTACTAGAAATGAAGGAGTATACTTGGAGATGACTTCAGGATTGAACCAATGGATTAGTCCAATATTGGACTAATGGATTACTTGGGGGGTTTCGGGAAATGCCTTTTCCAATCGTTCGCAAGAACGGAATTCCGCTTTACGTTCAGGTTAAGCAAGCCGTCATGAGCGAGATCAAGAGCGGACAGTGGAAAACAGGCGATAAGCTGCCCACCGAACGCGAACTATCGGAGCGACTAAGGGTTAGTCGAAATACTGTAAGTCAAGCCTATCAAGAGTTGGAAGCTGAAGGGGTCATTCGCTCCTCCCAAGGACGCGGTACATTTGTATGTGATCGGGACGACGCAGTACGCATTGAAAATCGCAAGGATCTTCTGCTCAAGATTATTGACGTCGCGATGGAAGAAGGGCTCCAATTAGGTTTCACCATGGACGAGTTCGTTGAATTCACCAACATTCGCGCCCAAGAAAAAATGGAGTTTCTCAATCAGGTTCGCGTGACGTTTATTGAATGCAATCGTGAGCAGGTAGAATATTTCTCCCGCCAATTACAGTTTGGATCCGGTGTCATGATTCAACCTGTTCTGTTAGATGATCTTCGCGATAGAAGCGACACGTACGTGCCGATGGTTACTTCCTCCGACCTAGTCATTACAACATTCTTTCACTATGATGAGGTGAGAGAATTGCTAGGAGAGTTGTTTGGCAGTCGAAAACAGGTCCTTGCAATCGCTTTAGATCCACAATTGGAAACTATTGTACGAATCGCTAGAATTCCGTACGGCAAGAAAATCGGGCTTGTCTGCCGCTCGGAAAACTTCGCCAGCAAAGTGCTGCTGGCATTAAAGACCGCCGGTCTGGATGGAATCCAGATCCAAGTGACAACCTCAACCAATCTTGACGAACTGAATAAGTTCGTTTCCGGTTTGGACGTAATGATTGTATCACCTGGACGGCGCCGCGAGGTGGAAGAAAACTCGAGCCGCCGCCAAGATATTATTGAATTTGTTTTTAAACCTGATGTAGCCTCCATTAATTTGCTGCGCGCCGCGTTAATTGACATTCGGCGCGGATAACAGTGAAGCTTTTGGGGGCGCGATGTTGCGACTAGCGCTGGCCATGTCCGTCCGTTGATTGGGATTACACGGGTTAGCGCAAAATATGCACAACATGATTTTCACTTATGAGGAGTGGACGTAAGATGTTAGATCAGCTTTCTTGGAAAGTTGGCGGTCAGCAAGGTGAAGGTATTGAATCTGCAGGGGATACTTTTTCTAATGCACTAAACAGACTTGGATACTATGTATTTAGTTACCGTCACTTTTCTTCGCGGATTAAAGGCGGCCACACCAACGACAATGTGCGTGTGAGTACCACCCCTAATCGGTCGAAAGCCGACCAGTTGGATATTCTGCTGGCATTCGATCAGGAAACGATTGATTTTAACGCTCATGAACTGAGAAAAGGCGGTGTGATCATCGCTGACGCCAAGTTCAATCCTGTTGTTCCTGAAGGATTAGATGTCCGCTTCTATCCGGTTCCACTGACTAAGATTGCGCAAGAGTGCGGTTCTACAATTATGAAAAATATGGTAGCCCTTGGCGCTTCAGCTGGCGTATTAGACATTGCAGCCCAGAACTTCCATGAAATGATCGCGGAGAAGTTCTTGCGCAAAGGTCAAAATGTGGTCGACAGCAACATGGAAGCCATCCAAAAAGGGTTTGAATATATCAAGGGAATTGGCGGGTCTTTGCCCGAGTTTAAACTGCAGCCTGCAGATGGACAGCGCAGACTGTTGATGATGGGAAATGATGCACTAGGTCTTGGTGCACTCGCTGCAGGCGCACGCGTGATGCCTGCTTACCCGATCACTCCGGCATCTGACGTCATGGAATATCTGCTTAAGAAACTGCCTAAAGTGGGCGGTCACGTAATCCAAACCGAAGATGAAATTGCAGCGATTACCATGACCATCGGTGCCAGCTATGCCGGCTCCAGAGCGCTTACCTGTACATCCGGTCCTGGACTTTCGCTTATGATGGAAGCCATTGGATTGGCAGGAATGACTGAGACGCCT
>JAQBPP010000005.1 GCA_028287455.1 Bacilli bacterium
TCTAGTAATGAAAACTCTTGTTTACACTCACTGCATTGCAATTTTTTATTGTGGATGTCGCCGTTCATTCTCCATTCTCCCTTCACTGGACTTTCAATCATATGATGGTTCAGCTGTTATGATGCAAGTACATGGTTAGCTTTTCAGAAATCGTCCTCAGTTATTTTCATGTCTGAGTCTTCTATAGTGTCAGGGATGTTGCGCCCCCACCCTCGCTCAAGGAGCTCTTTCATCACTTCGTTTTGTTCGTGCAACAGTTGCTCGCTTAATTCCTCAAGTTGACCTACAGACATTTTTTTAAAATCCTTCATTTGATTCACCTTCACTCTGCGTTAGGTATACACGCGGCACCTTGGAATTGAGCGAGCCAAGCACTTCGTGCGGCTTCACACCGCTCCACCGGGCCACTTCATCTATTCCAATGGTGTGACCATTTTGTTGCCCAAAGAGTACCACCTGGTCACCCACCGCTGCTGGCGTAATATGTGAAACGTCCAGCATCAGGTGATTCATACAAACTGCGCCAACAATAGGAGCACGTATCCCTCGTACTAACGCATATCCCTTGTTGGATAGATGGGGTGACAACCCATCAGCAGTGCCGATCGGCACGATCGCAATCCTTGCACCCTCCTTTGTGGTGTAAGTCCCTCCATACGAGATCTTCGAACCTGCCGGATGCGTTTGCAAAAAGATAATTTCACTCACCAATCGCAGCACCGAAGCAAGGCCGCGGGCCAACCGTTTCAAGTGAGGTGCTGGATAAATGCCATATAATGCGAGTCCAAACCGTACAAGAGAGGAGATCATGTAAAGATGCTGCATTCCAGCCGCACTGTTTGCCAGATGTTCATATTGACAACTAAATCCGCGTTCTTTGAGCAGCTTCAACACCTGTTGCCAGCGGCCGTACTGATATAACGCATAGTCAAAATTTGGATCCTCCGCTGTGGCTAAATGTGTAAAGATCCCCTCCACATGAATGCCAGGGGTGGAAACGGCGCGCTCGATGAATTCAACTGCTTCACGCAGATCCCGCAAACCAAACCGTCCCATGCCCGTGTCCAATTCAACATGAATTTTAGCTGTTTTATTCTGATTGCGGGCAGCTTTTGCCAGTTCGAGCAGCATCTCATTGGTAAAGACAGACTGAGTGATTTCGTGGTGCACAAGTTCTTCTGCAAACCGGTGGGAAACCGCACCCATCAATAAAATTGGCGCGACAATCCCCCCGTCCCTCAGTTCAATGGCTTCATCCAGGGAAGCCACGCCTAAATAGGAAGCCCCCGCTTGCATAGCGGCCGCTGCCATTGGAACCGCTCCATGGCCATAGGCATTTCCTTTGACCACAGCCAATACCTGCCGGTTTTCACCAATATAGTTCTGTAAGCAGCGCAGATTAGCCGTAAATTGGTCCAAATCAATTTCTGCCCAGGTTGGTCGATAGAACTGCATGCTGGTCGCCTCGGACTTTCGTGAAGTGAAAATTCAACTACCCTCTGCCGACAGTTTTCCTCAACAATGTCTTTTTCATCAATGAAACGAAAAAGAGGCTGATCCAGTGCCGAAAATGTGACTCAGCAGGTGGAGCCAGCCTCAATTTAATTTAAAACTGCTTTTAGAGGTTGTTCAAAAGTGGCAAGAACTCCACGGCGGATTGTTTGCCACTTTTTGAACACACACTTTTAGAGAACCCACATCCCAATAATGCCGCTGACAATGCCAAGCACTACTACAGAACCTGTCACAAATACAAGCGCCTTTGTCGGAAATGACTTCGCAATCATTAACAATGAAGGCAAGCTCACCGATGGCAAAGTAATCAATAATGCAGCTGCAGGCCCTGTTCCCAAACCAAACGACATCAAGGTTTGAATCACGGGAATCTCTCCCGCTGTAGGAATCACAAACAGCATGCCCGCAATCGACAATCCGATCACAGTCAATAGGCTGTCTGCCGCAGCCGGTCCAATCGACGGAAACAGCCAGGCACGAACTGCTCCTAATACAAGTACCGCAATGATATACGCTGGCACAAGTGAGAGGATCAGTTTCCCAAGCGTTTTTAACCAACGCAGCCACAGTGGACTTGTTTCAACCGGTTCGTTTGACTGTGACGTTTGCAGCACTGCATCTGGCAGTTCAGCATCTGTGGCGAAGCGATTCGCGAAATAACTGACACCGAAAACAAGCAGGAGCCCAAACACAAGCCTGAGCAATGTAAACTTCCAGGACAGCACAAAAGTCATAAAGATTAAAGTCGCAGGATTAATGACCGGATTGCCCAGCCAGAATGCCAGCGCTGCCCCAACTGAGACATTGCGTTTACGCAAGCCAACCGCAACCGGAGCCGCACAGCAGGTGCACATCATTGCGGGTACAGCTGCCAGTCCCCCAATGGCAGTACTGCCAAAGGTAGTTTTGCCGAGCACCCGGATCAGCCACTGTTTGGGGATCAACACCTGAACCAATGAGCCAAGCAGGATGCCGAGTACTGCTGCCTGCCACACCGACTTATAGTAAGCGGTCGCATACAACCACGCAGTGTGCCAGGAAGGAACTGGCGCGACAGCCGACTTGCCTGTAATGATCGAGCTCCCAATGGAGTGTTTGGCAGCTGCAACGAATGCTTTGTTATAGTAAGGCCACCATTTTACATATACCAATCCTGCCACAGCAACAACCAAAAACAAGAGTACAGAAAATAAGATCTTTTTGGATGAAACGTTCACCCGATTTGTGGAAACAGATAGTTCAGCCATTTTAACCCCCCTGTATCACGACAAGCTAGGAATAATTATACTAGCGATTATAACATTAAGTTATTATGTAGATAAATATGTTTTTATCTGTCAATTCATGCTTGACAAACTCCGAACATAAAGAAGTTAGTTTGAGTGGTCATTTTCTCCCTGCGCTTCCGACAGTTTATGCTCAAACTTGTTGCGATACATGCGGTTATCGGCTAATGAAAACAGTGCATCAAAATCTTCAGCTTCTTCAGGAAAACTCGCAAGTCCAATACTTGCTCGTATACGCAGCGCAATATTGTCAATCAGGGCAATTTGATCAGTCACAAAGGTGATGCGTGTCCTGACAATGTCAGCCTCCCCGGCTTCATGGGGGCAAAACAGAATAAACTCATCTCCACCAAACCGGAACAACCGGTCTGATTTCCTCAGCTGCTGATGCATTTTTTTCGCAACAGTCCGGATCAGCTCATCGCCTACTGCATGTCCGTATCTGTCATTGATCGTCTTTAAGTTGTCCAAATCTACTACTGCAAGTGTTCCGGGTGTGGGGTGTTGATGCATTCTGACCACGAAATTCTCCCAGGCTACACGATTTCCGACACCGGTTAACCCATCAATGTTGGCAGCCTGCTGCCATAACTGCATTTGGCTATAATAGGAAACGGCTTGATACATTCCGTACAGTAAGACAGTTGTAAGAAGCAAACCCCATAATCCTTCATGCACATACATGATCGCTGCTATCAAACTCGTTAAATAAAAATTGAAATATCCCCAGTTTAATTCTCGCAGGTTTAACCTCAATTGGTGGACAAAAGGCACCCCTTTCTTACAGGACACAATCATGGCCGAAACCAAACGGTTCACAGACAAGTGCACGATTAATCCGGCTGCGACAGCAGGCAAGAAAGCTGGCAAATGCAAAACACCTGCAGGCGCGAGCAGCCGAAACACATCTATTCCCGCGTACAATCCTAACGAGATATGGCCAAAAGTGAGCGGATAAGCCCACCAGCGATTATCTGTAAAAGAGGTCAACAGCACCAGCCCTGGAAAAGCCACTAAGGCAGCGAGGTCAGGTGGAAGCAAAAAGATGCTGCTGGTGACCATGGCCATTGCTGGACGCCAATTGGCACCGCTGGGCAAACGAACGGTTAGCGGTGACAGAATGGCAAAAATTGCGGCCAGTGTAAGCAGCAGCGGATAGTAAGGTGTGCTGGAAGGTCTCAGCACATCCCTCACGCCTAACCCTACTGTGATCAGCCCCAATAGAGCAACCCCACACAGTATCCAAAATAGCGGACGTCTTATAGGAACTTGCGAACCCATGTGCTGCACCCCTATTAAAGATCAGATGTCTTCTTTTTTACTTTTTCGACAAATGAAGGTATAAAACCTGCTGTTTCCAATCGAGAAAAAATGCTCTGTGCAGGGACCACACAGAGCGTCATTTGGTTTTGGTGAGAATGCCAACCAGCTCCCGCAAGTTTGAAATTTCATAATCAGGCACAATTTCATCACTTCGCATCATTTCATGGCGGTTGATCCAGATCGAACGAATGCCTGCGCGATTCGCCCCCAAAATATCGGTCGTGAGCTTATCGCCAACCATTACGGCTTCATCCGGCCGCAGTGCAAGCAGGTCAACTGCGTGCTGGAAAAAGGCTGGAT
>JAQBPP010000006.1 GCA_028287455.1 Bacilli bacterium
TTGAAGTGGAAGCTGATTTCCATTTTTAGTGCAATCGTGCTGTGCAATTTAGTAGTCGTCGGCTATTTTGTCAATGGGCAGGTTTCCAGGGAAATTCAAAAAGACGACATCAATTTAAGCAGTTTGGTCTTACAGCAAGTGAATTTGAATCTGGCGCGTTATTTGAACGATTATGAAAATTTTATTTATACATTGGGCACGAGTGATGCGCTGGGGGCATGGACCGATTTAAGCAATGCGGGAAACCGTGCGGAGTCTGTCGTACCCTTTTATATGATTCAGACGGACTATATTAAACCTTTTCTGCTTTCACATCCGGAATTGTTATCGGTCATGCTGTATATCAGCGAAAGAAATCAGGCCTACTTCTCGCCAGTTTATGGAATTCAAACCGGCTACTCCATGAGCAAAGAGCCCTGGCTGACAAAAGTATCCGTGGTTGCCAACATCAACTATTTTAGCGGTGTTAGTTCGATGTATGTCGACCCTCACAATCTGAGGCCTGTAAACCTGAATCCAATAACAATGGTCAAACGCTTCGGGATCAACGGATCTACTTTTGTTAAAGTGGATTTTCAACCCACTCTTCTGCAAAACATTTTGGATAAAATCAATATTGGCAACAATGGGGTTGGTTTGATTGTGAATTCCGAAGGAACGATTGTGGCGCATTCTCAACAGGACAGTGTTCAATCACAGTTGGATCCGAGCATTTTCAGTCGAATCCAGGGAACGCAGCGTGGATCTTTTGTGCTTCCAACGTCAGGTGAAATCGTAATTTATCAATCGATTGGGAACACCAATTGGAAATCTGTGATTCTGATACCTTTTGAAGAGATCGCTGGAAGCATCTATTCGATACGTAACTTCATGATCCTATTCGCAGCCTTTTGCCTGCTGGTTTCAGCTTTTCTCATTTTCATGATTTCTTCTTCCATCACCAGACGGATCACTAAACTTAGAGAAATAATGAAATATACGGGTCAAGGTCAGATTGATCTTCCCGTTCCTGTCGAAGGCGAAGATGAAATCTCCATTTTGGCAGACGCGTACAATCGGATGCTGGATGACCTGAGGCAGAATATTAGACGATCGGCAGATGCAAAACTGGCTGAGGAGCAGGCGGTCCTCTTATCGCTGCAGTCGCAAATAGATTCCCACTTTTTATACAATACACTGGAAATTATTAATTCGATGGCAACGCAAATTGAACATCAGGAAATTGAGCAAATCACCATCTCCTTATCCCATATGTTTCGGTACACGGCCAATTATCATCAGACCGAAGTCACGATTCGGGAAGAGGTTCAGCATTTGCTGAGCTATCTCCAAATCATCAAAATCAGATTCGAGCAACTGTTTACTTATGTTCTGCATGTAGAAGATTCTTGTTGGGAGGCAAAATGTTTAAAAGTCATTTTGCAACCGCTCGCGGAAAATGCGATTAAACATGGCTTTGAGCGCACAGGCAGCCCTCTTCACCTATTAATTGAAGTTCGTAATTTGGAAAATCAATGGATTCAGGTTACGATAGCGGATAATGGCAAAGGGTTTAGTGAACAGGAGCTCGAGCAGTTGAATCGCCAATTTCAAAACAATGATATGCACTACTCCGATTTTCGACGGATCGGTCTGTTAAATATCCAGTATCGGTTGAACACCCGATATGCTGCTATGGAAGCTGGAATAAACATTGAAAACGATAATGGGGCGGTTGTGAAACTAGTCTTTCCATTTGAAAATTAAGGTTAAGCGGAGGACAATGCTATCATGTATCGGATTCTGGTCGTTGACGATGAACCTCATATACGTTCGGGACTTGAAGCCAAGGTTCAGCAGTATGGCAATGATTTGCTGATCGTCAGCGGGAAATCGGCAAATGGGACAAACGCATTAGAGTGGCTTAACTCTTCCTTTGCAGATATTTGTATAACGGACATCCGCATGCCTGTGATGGACGGACTGGAATTAGTGAAGCAGATTAATGAGAAATTTTCCTGGGTGAAATGTGTAATCGTGTCCAGTTATGATGATTTCAGTTACGCGCAGCAAGCAATTGAAATGAACGTGAGCGACTACATTTTAAAACCTGTTGAGCGTGAAACTTTGCATCGGGCATTGGAAAATGCGATTTCTGCACTGGAAAAAAGCAGAATGGATCGGGCCAACCAATTGCTGGTGGATAAAATGCAGAGAACCCGCGATATGCTCAGTCGATGGACCGAACTGATTCTCACGCATCAATTTGATAAATATCCGCTGCTGGTGTTTGATACGCTGGAGATGATGGAAGATTGGATTCAAGGTGACTATTATCTGTTAGACGCGCTGTCTGCTGCATGGATTCAAATGGTGGAGAAAGAAGTTAAACGTGACGTGGTTACGAAAGTGGACATTCGAGATGATGAACTTGGATTCGATTCCAAATCTTTGCCCAATGACAACGCTCGTTTTTACTTCCGACTTGTTGCGATTATCCGGTTGGAAAAAAGTATTCTGCAGATTTTTGATCAACTCAAAAAGAGCAGCCAGTTTGAAAATGCGAAGATGATTAACCAAGTGAAGCAGTACATCGATTTGCACTATTCAGATAAATTCACAACTGAGGACTTGGCCGATGCGATTCCGATCAGCCGATCGTACTTGGCTGTCCTGTTTAAGCAAAACACCGGTCAAACCGTCTGGAGCTATCTCGTGGAAGTACGAATGAAGAACGCGAAACTGCTGCTGCTGGATCAGAAGTTAAAAATCTATGAAATCGCCCATCAATTAGGCTATGAAAACAGTGAACATTTCTCTAAACTTTTTAAGGAGTATTATGGGGTCACTCCCAAAGATTACAGACGCAAAATCGAGATGAATGTGGATATCGAAGAACAATGACCGGGAGATGGCTCCCGGTCATTGTTGGTTTATGGGGACACGGACGAAAAAGAGAAAACGATTACTATGTATTTTAAACGATTGCTACATTGTGACTTCCGATGACACAGCAGATAATGAAACTACTAGATAAATAGAGTTGCGATATATAAGGGGGAAGTTTTGTTGAATAAAGCGTTCATTCCGTTTTCTGCTGCGGCGCTGGGTGTGCTGGTGGTAATGACAGGCTGCGGTTCACAGAATAGTGCAGGTGGGCTGCCAAGCAATACAGGCAATGGTACAAAAGCGGGGACTTACCCGATTGTCAGTCAAAAAGAAACTCTCAAAGTTCTTACCAAGCAGGAACCCTATGTAGAAGATTACAACACGAACGATTTCACCAAATTCCTCGAGAACAAAACGAATATTCATGTGGATTGGCAAGTAATTCCGGCGGCAGACGCAAAGACAAAAATACAGGTGCAATTGGCTGGGGGCCAACTCCCGGACATTTTTATGAATGACAGTTTATCGGATAGTCAGATCGTCGACTACGGGACCCAAGGAGTATTTATCCCGCTCAACCAATTGATCGACAAGTATGCGCCAAACATCAAAAAAATGATGGATCAGAATCCAAATCTCAAGCAATATATGGTGGCGCCAGACGGCAATATTTACAACATTCCCGATGTAGGCGGCGTTCTGCATACTGCCATGCCGAAGAAAATGTGGATTTATAAGCCATGGCTGGACAAGTTGGGGCTGAAAGTACCAACCACAACAGCAGAACTTTATAATGTGCTGAAGGCGTTTAAGACGCAGGATCCAAATGGCAAAGGAAACGAAATTCCTTTATCCGGTGCAAGTGCTAATGCCCCTGTGAATGCGTCCAACAACGAACCGGAAAGCTTTATTATGCAATCGTTTATTTACTATGACAGAACCACTTATTTGTACTTAAATAACGGACAAGTCCAGTTCTCTGCGGACAAACCAGCGTTCAGAGATGGCGTGAAGTATATGAGACAACTGGTGCAGGATGGATTGCTGCAGCCTGAAGCATTTACACAAGACCGCAAAGCGCTTACAGCACTCGCAGAAGATCCAAGTGGAGACCGATTGGGAGCAGCAACCTCCTTATACTGGGGGCATTTCACAATCGACAATGGGCCAAGCGGGCGGTATAAGGACTATGTAGCAGTTCCTGTGTTGGCGGGTCCAGACGGCAAGCGATATGGATATGACCGGGGATATCCTGTAACCGCAGGCGGCTTTGCGATTGCGAAAGATTGCAAGGATCCGATCGCAGCCATTCGCTGGATGGACTATTTCTATAATGAACAGGCACAGTTGGACGAAGGTTGGTCACCTTATTGGGGTCAAATCGGCGTAGGTTGGAAAAAACCGGATGCGGGAATCAAGGGAATTGACGGCCGTACACCCACCTATGAAGCGATTATTCCGTTCGGTACCAAAACCAATAGTCGGTGGTCGCAAACCAATCCAGGTTATCAAACACCTGACTATATTCTGTCAGAAGCAGCAACACCTGCATCTGAGAATGAGGTAAGACTGTTTGATGCTACCAATCAGTTGTACAAACCTTATTCAGACGCTCAGCAACAAGTTCCGCATATGTTCTTCTCTGATGAGGATTTAGCTAAAAACGGAGACTTGCAGAAAAACTTAGACAACATTGTCCAGCAGTTTTTAATCAAGTTTGCCACGGGTAATTTGGATGTCAACAATGACAGTGACTGGAACAAATACCTCAAAGAGTTGGATAACGCAGGTTTGAAACAGTATGTACAGATCTATCAAGACAACTACGCGAAATTGAAAAAGTAGTGGCCTGAGAACAGGAATTTTAGTGATCATAGTCCGGGCAATTGCATCTGCTGAGTCTGATGCAATTGTTCGGACATTTTTCAGATCGGGGGAGGGCTGGGTAATGTTGCAAGTGCAAAAATCGGGTGCAGCAACTGGTGCAGTGCGTGCAACCAAAAGACGTGCCACCGTAAAAATGAGCAGCCGAACGAGTGTCAGTAAACGAATTTTGGTCAATTGGCAGCTGTACTTGTTAATTCTAATTCCTTTTGTATACGTAGCCGTATTTAAATACATTCCGATGTTTGGATTGGTAATGGCGTTTGAACATTTTAGTCCTGTACAAGGAATAGCAGGCAGCAAGTGGGTAGGAATGGCAAACTTTCAACGATTCTTCAATTCCTATGATTTTTGGAAGGTGTTGAAGAACACGCTGCAGTTGAGTATTTACAATCTGGCCGTTGGTTTTCCGGCACCTATTCTTCTTGCGTTATCACTGAACTATATCCGGAATAATCGGTTTAAGAAGCTTGTGCAAATGACCACTTACGCACCACATTTTATCTCAGTGGTTGTCATTGCTGGATTGCTTGTGCAGTTGTTGTCTCCGAGCGGAATCGTGAACCATATGATCGCTGCTCTGGGAGGCAAGCCGATCGATTTTATGACTCAACCCCAATATTTCAAATCTATTTTTGTTTTTTCCGGTGTTTGGCAGTCGGCGGGCTATGGTTCAATTATCTACTTGGCCGCTTTGGCTGGTATTGACCAGCAGCTTTATGAGGCAGCTATGATCGATGGAGCAAGCAAACTGCGACAGATCTGGCATATTGATCTGCCGGGAATCCTGCCAACCGTTGTAATTCTGCTGATTATGAATGTGGGACAGATCATGAATATCGGTTTCCAAAAGGTGCTTTTGCTGCAGAATCCACTGAATATGGATGCGTCAGAAGTGATCGACACGTATGTGTATAAAGTGGGGATTATTTCTGGGCTGCCTCAATTCTCTTATGCGACAGCTATTGGTTTGTTTAATTCAATCATCGGTTTAATTTTGATCGTAATCGTAAATCAAATAGCCAAAAAAGTGAATGAAACCAGTTTGTGGTAAACGGAAGGAGTGACGATACATGAATTGGTCTGGAGTTATGAAAAATTCAACCGGAGACAAAGCATTTTTTATCTGCAATTATATTTTTGCGTCAATTGCCTTTTTACTTGTTTTGTATCCAATAGTATATGTCATTAGTGCCTCCTTTAGTTCGCCGATAGCGCTGATGGAGGGCCGTGTCTGGCTGTTTCCGGTAGATTTGGGCGTGCAAGGCTACAAAGCGGTGATTGAGTATCACGATGTTTGGATGGGTTACGGAAACAGCATTCTTTACATGGTTGTCGGCACCATTATCAATGTGGTGATGACGATCGCAGCAGCCTATCCTCTATCGAGAAAAGATTTTGTCGGCGGCAAAATCATCATGCTTTTGTTCGCTTTTACCATGATTTTCTCCGGTGGAATGATACCAGATTATTTACTGGTCAAAAACCTGGGGCTGTTGAACAGCAGATTGGCATTGTGGATACCAAATGCAATGACTGTTTTTAATGTAATTGTGGCTACTTCCTTTTTCCGTGCGAATATTCCGGATGAGCTGCTTGAAGCGGCAAGAGTGGACGGATGCAGCAATTTTCGATTCCTGCGCAGCATCGTTTTGCCCTTGTCTGGCGCCATAATTGCTGTAATTACACTGTTTTATGCGGTCGAGCACTGGAACAGCTACTTTAATGCTTTGCTCTATCTGTCCGATAAACAGATGTATCCCTTGCAAATGTTTTTACGCGACATTCTGCTAATGAATTCCTCCAGTGACTTGACTATGAATGTAGCGGATGAATCGATGCGGCTGTATCTAAACGAACTGCTGAAATATTCGTTGATTATTGTTGCAAGTTTGCCTCTTATGATCATCTACCCATTTGTACAAAAATACTTTGTCAAAGGCGTCATGATCGGGTCTATCAAAGGATAAACTCATGCAGGAAAGTAGATGCCACATGAAGAATATTCGCATCAACAATATTCTATGGATTGAAATCGGATAGGAGATAAGTGATGGCTGGCAAAGATCTATTAATGGATAATGCGGAAGCAGAATCCCATCAGAGCAGCACTTACCAGGAAACTCTGGAAGCTGCGCGGGAAGAGCGGATCGCCTGGTGGCGGGAAGCGCGATTTGGCATGTTTATTCACTGGGGGCTTTATTCGCTGCTCGGCGGGGAGTGGAAAGGGCAGACTGTCAATGCCAACTACGCGGAGCATATTCAGCTGCGCGGAGAAATTCCGGTCAAAGAATACGAACAAGTGGCCAAGGAGTTTAATCCGGTCAAGTTTAACGCAGAAGAATGGGTCCAAGCGGCCAAAGACGCCGGCATGAAATATATCGTGATCACCGCGAAGCATCATGACGGCTTTGCGATGTATGATTCCAAAGTGAGCGATTTCAATATTGTCAAAGCGAGTCCCTATGGACGTGATCCGATGGCGGAGATGGCCAAGGCCTGTGCGCAGGAAGGCATTAAACTGTGCTTTTATTATTCGCACTCGATGGATTGGCATCATCCGGACTCGCAAGGCAACACACTCGATTACCCAAACAATATCGGCGCATGGGATTCGCTCGAATCCTGGATCGACGACGAGGATAAGCGAACGCGCTATGAGCGATACCTGGAACAAAAGGCGTTTCCGCAAGTGGAAGAGTTGTTGACCGAATATGGTCCAGTTGGAATCATTTGGTTTGACTGCGGCCACAAGGTGACTGATGATCAGGGCCAACAATTTGTGGATCTGGTGCACGGTCTGCAGCCGGGCTGCCTCGTGAATCGTCGGGTTAGACGCGACGGCTTCGGCGATTACGGCAATTCTGGCGATAACCAGCTGCATATTCGGGTGACCCGCAAAGACTGGGAATCAATCCATACGTTAAACAACTCCTGGGGATACCGAAAAGCAGACAACGACTGGAAATCAGCGACGGACATGCTCCATAATATGATTGACGTTTTAAGTATGAACGGTAATTACCTGTTGAATGTAGGTCCAACTGGCGAAGGAGAATTCGATCCGAAGTCTGTAGAATTGCTGCAGCAAAT
>JAQBPP010000022.1 GCA_028287455.1 Bacilli bacterium
AGACATCGCTTGTGCAGGAGACAAGTTTTGCGGATTTTTCATGATTAAATCAGAGTAGGTGGGGTAACCATTGACCATATTATAGCTGACGCCTTCTGTTCCGAAGTTGAAGAACATGCGCCCTGCATCACTATAGCCGTAATCCAGCACTTTCGCAGCCAGGTCCTTGTTATTGGAAGTTCCCGCGATGGCGACCGCGTTAGAAGCTGAATAAATCGGATCCAATTGGCCAAGCATCGGTTTGTCGCCCTTCTTCAATACCGGGTATGGAGCTGGTACAAGATCGTATTTTGGATCCGATTTTTTCCCTGCCGGCGTCCAGGAGCCCATATTGCCGCCTGCCGTTCCAAGCGTAGCGCCTGATTTACCATTAGTCATGTCGGCATCTTGTGTTTTTTGGTCGACAGTGGCGAAGTCTTTATCAATTAATCCTTCTGTAAACCATTGATGGAAAGTAGTCAGAAACTGTTTGAACTGTGGTTGCTCAGGTCCGAATTGAACCTTGCCATTGTTATCGACGAACATCCCATAGGCGGTGCCAAATGCACTGACAAAGACTGCCGCATTATAGGTATCAAAGCCGGGTTTCCCGGTGCCATCCAGCTTGAACGTAATTGGAGCAGCCGCCCCTTTTTGGTTCTTAAAAGCGGTTAGTACAGTATGCCAATCATCAATGGTGACAGGCACTTGCAAATTAAGCTGATCCAGCCAGTCTTTGCGAATCACCGGCCCCCAGTAACTCTGCAGCTTTGCATCGCCGCGGATAAAAGGGAATACATAATAATCGCCGTTGTCCGTTTTAAGCATTTTGTCGACATCAGGATGCGCTTTTAAATATGTTTTCAAATTCGGAGCATCTTTGTCGATCAAATCATTCAAACGGGCAATATAGCCGTCTTTGATTGCTTTCGCCGGCCCCCCTGGATAGGTAAGCCATGTGTAGCTCATCATGTCAGGCAAGTTCCCTGAAGCAAGCATGATACTGAGTGATTGAGGACCATTGCTGCCAGCGGCAGGGATGGTGTAACTCATCTTCACACCTGTATTTGTCTGCCACTTTTGATAAAACGGAACCTGGTCGTAGCTGCTGAAAGAAGTGAGATTATTGCTCCCTATTTCCCAGAACCCCAGCTTTGTGTTTGCGTCTGTTTGCAAAGGATAGGAGTTCCCGGCAGTTGCGCCTGCGTTCGGAGTGGTGGAGGCGCTTGGCGTCCCGCAAGCTGCGAGCAAGCTGCCAACACTCATCAGAAGTAATGTAGATGTAACCAGTTTTGTTTTTTTGGATTTCACTTGCAAAGACCTCCCAGATTCTAAATGAATTGAATATCTATCTCTAGTCAATTATAAAGCTAATATAGTGAAAGCGCTATCTTTAAATTCTCAACTCGAATCAACAAAATCCTAACAATACGGAAATTTTACTAGGTTGTCCCGGTATGCTTCCTGCCTTCTTCTGCTTGTTTGCATAGTTTTTACCAGTTCGGAAAACCTAACGGAGGTGGTGAGAACGATGGCGGACTTTATAATGAATGATCAATTAAAACAATCGCT
Source organism: Bacilli bacterium (assembly GCA_028287455.1). Lineage (GTDB taxonomy): Bacteria > Bacillota > Bacilli > Tumebacillales > JAQBPP01 > JAQBPP01. Next base: position 1,552 of record JAQBPP010000022.1, read on the forward strand.
TCATAACCTGCTGCAATCCGATGATGTCGAATACCGTGAAATGAGCTCTGACAACAAACACGCGATTATCATTTACGTTCGAACAGTCTGTGATTCTGAAATTATTAGAGAGTTTGTCGTTAAACCTTTCTGGGAAATTGAATCGGAGTCACAGTATACACAATTCATCCAATCCTTCCCGGAGAGCAGCGAACTTACGGACCAGGCGGGTGTCGTCAAGAAATTGCTGCAAGGATATGTCGCGATCTTTTTAGCCAACCAGGCCTTTCTGCTCGATGCCAAAAAAATTGAAACTTCATCGGTGGAAACCACTGCTGTGGAAACTACCGTCAATGGTCCTCAGGATAAATTTAATGAAAACCTGCTAATCAGCATCAACCAGCTGCGGCATCGATATAAACGAGAATCGTTACGAGTTGAACTCAAGCGAATTGGCACGTATTCCCAAACCAATCTAGCAATTGTCTATGATGAGCAAATTGTTAGAAAGGAAGTGTTACAAGAGCTCAAACAGCGATTGTCTCAAGTTCAGCCATTAGAAATACAAGGGGTTGCTGAAATTGCGAAATTGCTCAATAACCAGAAATGGTCACTTGTTCCCACTATGCTGATGACGGAGAGACCCGATCGCACAGCAAAAAAGATTGCGGTCGGAAAGATAGTTCTGCTTCTGGACGGCACGTCATTTGTTTTAATTGTGCCCGCCACATTCTCCGAATTCTACGTCTCAATGGATGACGAATATCAACTCCGGACTGTGGCGTATTTCCTTATCGTTCTTCGATACATCGGACTTGCAGTTACGATGTTATTGCCGCCGCTGTATATTGCTACCGTCTCTTATAATCCGGAGTTTTTCCGGGTGCAGTTGGCGTTCTCCATCGCGGCAAGCCGGGCAGCGGTACCGTATCCCTCATTTGTTGAGGTCACCTTTATGCTGCTGATGATGGAATTTTTAACAGAGGCCAGCATACGTGTGCCAAAAGCCGTGGGTCCCACGGCTACTACAGTCGGAGGTCTGATTTTAGGTGAAGCTGCTACCCAGGCCGGTCTGGTCAGTCAAATTATGATTATTATCGTGGCTGCCTGTGCGATTGCCAACTTTGTCATTCCCGTTAGTACGATGAGCTTGGCGGCTCGCTTGTTCAAATATCCGTTGATCCTGTTTGCCACCTTGTTCGGAATGTTGGGTGTTGTGGTTGGTACAGCCTGGTTTATTGCTTATTTATGCAATCTTGACTCCTTTGGTACGCCATATTTCAAGTTCTTTCGAAAGGCGGATCAGGCATGATCAACTCGCGTTACTATTGTTACCTGATTTTTTTGACCATGCTGTCCAACGTTATGGTGTTGGTACCGAATATCCTGCTGCAGCATCGATTTGACGGAGCGCTGACGTCTTCTCTGCTGGCAGTCCCCATCAGTATGGCATTCATCTATTTATTTACGAAATCAATCGCTCGTTTCCCAAGTCTGACTTTGCCCGAAATCCTGGTAAAATCATTCCCAAACTGGTTTCGCTTCGTTGTCACATTACCGTTGATCATCATCTGGTTTTGGGCAGGGTCACTTCCTCTGCTTGCTTTCACAACAATTACAAAGGGATTTCTGAATCCGGAAATGTCCGAATATCTGATCCTGGGCATCTATCTCTTTTTCGTCTCGTACGTTGCCTGTATGGATCATAAAAAAGTGATGTATACAGTGGAAGCCATTCTTTTCTTTGTGGCTCCAATTATTCTGTTTATCCTGTGCAGATCCATTTTCGAAAAAAATTTTAGTTGGGAATCTGTAAATGACATCATCACTCACATCGAAAACCGACCCGATTATGACTCATTGTCTGCCGCGACTTATATTTTCACTGGCTATGTAAATATGATCATTTTTAATAAGTCAGTAAAAAGCCGATTGAATGTGTGGTATTGGATATTGATCCCTTTAGTAGGAACCGCTATCTTGTTAACCAGTTTTTTGATCCCGGTCGGGCTGCTCGGCAGGTATGCGGTGACAGATTTTGTCTTCCCCTGGGTGACTGCCACTGATACGCTGCGCCTTGAATATTTTTTTCTGGAACGTGTGATGTTGGTGTTTATCATGTTGTATCTGTTTCTGGTGCTCCTCCACAGCGCAGTGGTCTGGCATGTGGGAGTTGGACTGTTTAAAAGCTTATGGAAGAACAAACAGAAAACAAAACGATATGATTTTGGCATCATTATCCTGTTTTGTATGGGTGTGCTAGTTATGAGGAAATATCTGTCGGACGTTTATATGGGACAAGCGCTATCTGCATGGTTTATACGAATCCGTTTTGTCGTAGAGGCCGTATTAGTCGGAACACTGCTGCTAGCAGCCAGGAGGCAGACAAAGGCATGAAAAAAAGTGTCCGTTTCTCATCGCTCATGATTGGACTGCTGAGCCTGTTCGTTTTTGCTGAGGGGTGTGAATTCAAAGACATCGACAAGCGGTTTTTTGTCGTCGGCATCGGTGTGGACAAACCCGAAAACAGCACCAAAAAATACAGGATTACGCTGAAAATGGCAATTCCATCTGGCAGCATTCGAATGGGATCAGAGTCCTTTCAAAATTTCACACAAAATGCAGATTCAATCACTGAGGCTGTGCAGTTAATCAAATCCAGGCTGGACAAAGAGGCAGACTTTGGTCATACGAAAGTATTGATTTTTGGGCAGCAATTGATTAAAGAAGATTATGTGCACCCAATGGATTGGTTTATTCGGCAGCGTTTTATCCAAAAAGTTGCGTTTATGGCGATAGGAAAGCCCTCTGCACATGATGTACTGGAGGTACAACCGAAATATGAACGACTGCCATCCAACGCCCTTTTTATGACATTTGGTCAAGTAGGAGTCGAATCTCAGTATATCGTTACAGAAGACCTGTACGACGTATACCGAAACAACAAGGATCCAGGTGTGACTCCCATTATGCCTGTTATCGAAGCGAAGCAGGATCATTTTCAAATCAATACGATCGGCGTACTCGACAGGCAGAAGTTGGTTTCAGTGCTGTCGCCAAATGAGACCCGGATCATCAATATGTTAAGGGCGCGCATTCGAAAGGGTGATTTCCAGGTATCTATCAAAGGCGATACGTTTATGGTCCATACTGATGAGCTTAGCGCGAACAAAAAAGCATATTTTGCAGCAACGAAACCCTATGTCGACATCAACGTGAACATTCAAGGAGTTATCGAGGAAACACAGCAGAATACACGAATTACCGAGACTGTGCTAAGGCAAGTTCAAACTGCCCTGGAAAAAAAAGTAAGCCATGACGTTGAGGATGTACTGAAAAAGCTGCAGCAGCAAAACCTCGATCCGATCGGCATAGGATTAACTTACAGCGCATCCACATGGGACCGCAAAGATGTCGAGGAAGAGAACTGGAAAAAACTTTATCCAAAACTGGACATTACCGCACACACTCATGTGAGAATAAACTCCCCTGGAGAAATACAATAAGGGTTGCCCGTAATTTTTTGGAAGAACATACGCACACTATCATCATTAGTCATTCCTCCATTGGGCGATCGATTTATTCCGTTTTTTGTCGTCGCTTACTCTGCACTGATAAATAAATCGCTGCAATCACCGAAATGACGATCATAACAATGGCAGTCCATTGCGCAGTAGTCCAATGAAACAAATATCTTGGGTCATCACCGCGGAGCATTTCCAACAAAAAACGCCCGATGCTGTAAAGGATATTGTAGATGACAAAGAGATAGCCTCTTGTTAGTTTCTTTTGCAATAAAATGAACAAAAAGGCGAAGATAATGACATCCATTTGCCCTTC
>JAQBPP010000038.1 GCA_028287455.1 Bacilli bacterium
AAGCAGGGCTGGGCTAAATATATCACCGCACGACAGGTTCCTCAAATGCTCCAATACAAAGCAGAAATAGTTCATGATTCAAGTGAAAATGAGTTTACAGTAAAAGTTACTTCTCCTAATGAGTTATCCTTGAATTGGGATGAAAATCTACATCAACAAATTCAATCATATGTGACCAATAATATCTCAATGATTTGTTTTAGGCCGGATGGTTCTGACCAAATGGCCTTCGATACAGACAGCATTTTAATTATCACAGATTCATCTCTTCGGATGTTGGAAACAATTTATGCAAAAAAGCTTGATCAACGCCGCTTTAGACCGAATATAATCATAACGCTAACAGAGGACAATGCTTTTATTGAATCTGATTGGGTTGGTAAAAGAATCTTTGTTGGAGATGTTGAATTATCAGTTAATGTTCTGTGCGAAAGGTGTACTATCATTACTTTTGATCCCGATACACTAGAGCAAGATCTTTCATTGTTAAAAAAACTGGCAGAAGTACAAAATTGTTGTTTCGGTGTGTATGCTTCCGTTGCAAAGACCGGAGAGATTAAAGTTGGCGATTCGGTGTATCTTGTACAATGAAATTACCTCACTTGCCTGCAGAAATAGTGCGATTCGGGGCGAAGCGTGCAACCATTTAGTTATCACATCAAAGTTAATACGAAGTGAGGTGGAACTGTGGCATTCAAAGTTTGCAAAAAATGTGGTGAAATGAACAAAGAAAATGCAGTGATCTGTTATTGCGGCACATCGTTAATGGATGTAGAGATTCAGGGTACGAAGGAATCGGAGAAGAAGTATACCGCATTCACGAATGCAGCAAGCGAACCAATTCGTTTTTGTCCATATTGCAAGGAAGCAGCCAAAGAGGGCGTGTTCACTTGCAAGAATTGCGGAAATATCATCACGAAACCCTCAAAAGGTCCTAGTTATGTCCAACATTATTATGACGATGTGGATGACGGTACCAGAATATTACTGTACATCATTACGTTTCTGTTTCCTATTGTTGGATTAATTGTCGGAGGTGTTTATTCGGCAAGTGATAGTACCTCGAAGCAATCATTTGGAAAGAACTTACTGGTTTTTGGAATCTCTATGATTGTGATTGGATTCGTAATTGGTCTCATGATAGTTTTACTGTTCGGAGGGCTATTGACGCACTAAAAAGCGTCCAGAAATGGCTGGATCTGGTCGCTTCAAGTAAGATAATACACTTCAGTGGTTCCGACTAGTCAAGTAAGCGAATGTTTTTAGTTTCTTCAACCATTTTGCTTTTACACAGGGGACATAATGGCTCGGCAACTGAAACATACTCTTTCCTTGACCAGCAATTGCATGAAGTGCACTGCCAGATGACTGTATCTTGATAAACATGTTCACTAGCTGGACCTTTTGAATTGTGATAAGCCATCGTGATTCTCCTGTCTAAATCCGATTTAAAAAAAACTGCCCAAGACGCTGGGCAGTCTGGTACTGGTTATTATAATTTTACTACATTCTCCGCTTGTGGTCCGCGATTTCCTTGTACAACGTTAAATTCAACACGTTGCCCTTCATCCAGAGACTTGTATCCTTCTCCAGTAATGGCACTGAAATGAACAAATACGTCATCGCCGCCTTCTACTTCGATAAACCCAAAACCCTTTTCTGCGTTAAACCATTTCACTGTTCCTGTTTGCATTTGAAACCTCCAAAAGTGAGTTTGATACAATTTCCATGGTAGTAAATAGAAATTGCCATAAGTGTATTATACAGTTTACGAAGGAAGGACTCCATTTATACCGAAAAATTAATTTAATAAAATTCAGATATCGGCTGCGCATCCGCTTGATCCTGTGTATTCCCATGAACATAAATACGTCCAGGCTGGCGGACCTGGACGTTTGGAGGTGTTCCCATGTACGGTTGTTTGGAGAACTCGTGGGATAGTTTAAAGTATGCATTTGTTTTGTATGACGAGGCGATGCCTGTCCCTGGTCCATTCGCCTTTTTTTATGATACGATGAATCTAGATCAGGCCAAGCTTTGGCAGTATATAATGGATATTTACAGCATTTGGGATTGAGCAGACAGTTTAAATTTAGTAGTATGAAGGCAACTGATGTTTTTGTCGAACCCTGGAGACCTGCGCCAGTTGTTAAAGTTTTTTAAAGGAGTGTGACTCAGGTGTTGTTCAAGAAGCTATGGCTAAAACGGCGGAGTGTGGCACTCACCTGGCTGGCCTCCTATATCACCATTTTATTTGTGCCGATCATTGTAAGCGTATTCGTTTACCAAGCTTCCAGCCATACGCTGAACAGCGAAATTGAGCAGGCAAATGATTCTTTGTTGAAGCAGGTTCGGGAAGTCATTGACAATCAGTTTATGAACATCATTCGACTTGATACACAACTCACGTTAGATCCTGCTATTCAGAATTTAATGTATGCCGATCAGGACCCTGATCATAATTATTCTTTTGATGTTTATCAGATCGCACAGCGTTTGAGTTTTTATCAATCTTCTTATTCTTCTGTGGACCAATTTTATATTTATTGGAACAAAGGAGATTCAGTTTTGCTCCCTAACGCAGTTGAGAACAGCCGCATTGCTTACCAATCCTTCCATCAGAAGGGCAATATATCTTATGACCAATGGCATTCCATCGTAAGTGACAGCAGTGTACATGGTTTTCTTGCCATGCCTCACTTAGCTTTGGACGGAACTGTTCATTCAGCCATTGCATATACAAGCACATTTATGTCGACGAATGGAAATTCTCCAGTCGGCAAAGCAGTCATCTTAATAGACGACACCCGGCTTTTAAAAGCCATTCAGAACGTTTCGTCTTTTAACGGCGGCGATGTTTTTATATTAAACAAGGATAATCAGGTGTTGTTGTCGACTGCCAAAAACGCTCCGTCTTTGCTGCTGGCAAATCAGCAGCTATCCGGCGCGTCTGCGCAGTTTTTCGATAAGTACAACGGCCAGCAAGCACAATATTTTATGATTCGCTCTGCAAATTCCGAGTTGAAATATGTGACTGTTACTCCCAGTCAACTCGTTTGGAACAAAGCGGAATATGTTCGCAACTTAACGCTGGTCAGCATTCTGATCAGTATTTTAGGCGGCGGAATCCTCACTTATTTATTCTGGAGAAGAAATTACAACCCTTTAAGCAGACTGGTTCAATCTTTAAATAAAGATTCAAATCGTATGACAGAAAAATATTTCAACGAATATCACTTCATCCAGCAGGCGATTGCCACAGCGTTAGATGAAAATGCTCAAATTCAACAACGGCTTCAACAACAAAATCAGTTACTCCGAACGCATTTTATTTCGAAGATGCTCAAAGGCAGTTTGGATAGTCAAGTGCCTGTTGAAGAAGCTCTTACTGCCTATGATATCCAATTTCAATCAGATTATTTTGCAGTCGTATTATTTCATGCGGAATCACTGGGCGAACGGATGGAGAGTGTCGGCGGCATTGATCTGAATAACAAGCAGAACCTCCTGCAATTTGTCGCATCGAATGTGCTGGAAATGATGATCGCACAACATGATCAGGCTTTGGTCACGGAAATGGATGATCTGACTGCTTGTCTGGTGAATTTCAGTACCACGCAAT
>JAQBPP010000053.1 GCA_028287455.1 Bacilli bacterium
ATCGCCGCCGGAATAATCCTTTCGCATGCAAATAGAGTTACGGTAACTTCCTGACATTGGAAGTTACTTTTTTTATGGAATTTGGACTCTACCAGAGTTATTGCTAGTTTGTGCGTAATCGATAGAAGAGGAAGGTGGCGTATACATGCTGCAGCGTAATGGCCTTAGTTGTATAGGATTGGCGCTGTGCCTATGTTTCTTATTAAATCCTGCAGTCTCAGCACAGGGTCCGGTGGATTCCACCACAACCCCTCTTGCAATCCCAGGTGCAGATTTACGTAAACAACTCGAGGAGTTGAGGGATAAAACCCGTATTCCTCCAATAGATGCTAAAATTGATGACATTTGGAAGGCGATTCCGGAACTTAATGGCAGTGAAATCGATGTAGACAAATCCTATCAGGCCGCTGTGAAAGCAGCGGGAAACCCTTATCAGCTTGTCTATAAGGAACTCCCTGCCGCGAGGACATTGTCGTCGCTGCCACCGACTCCTATTTATCGCGGAAACCCTGGTAAAAACCAAATTGCGCTGATGATCAACGTCGCTTGGGGAGAGGAATATTTGCCCAGCATGGTCCGGACACTGCAAGCAGCAGGAGCGGGTGCCACTTTTTTTCTGGATGGCTCGTGGACCACTAAACATCCGGACATTGCCAGAAAGCTTGCCCAAGATGGTTTTGAGATTGGAAATCATGCGTATCACCACCCGGATATGAAAAAATTGTCCGCACAAAAGCAGCGGGAGGAAATCGCGTCGACAAATGAAGCCATTCGCAAAGCTGTTGGCTTTAAGCCCTCCTTGTTTGCGCCGCCGTCTGGTTCTTATTCACAAACTACTGTGGACATCGCAGCAGGTGTCGGGATGAAAACGATCCTGTGGACCGCAGATACAATTGATTGGCAGCGTCCTGCGCCAACTACGATCATTAGACGGATCATGACCAAGGCAGGTGCCGGGACGCTGGTGTTGATGCACCCCACAGAGCCGACAGCCAAGGCATTGCCAGAACTCACGAAACAATTGCAGCAAAAAGGCTATCAGTTGGTCACAGTATCCACACTGCTTGATCCTCGCCGAGCTGTTAATTCTTGATTTGTAGAAGGGCCTGTCTTTTTGCTATAGTAGAGAAAATCATTTGCGGATTTTCACTAGAGGAGGATTTTGTTTGATACATACTAAACTTTTGCCCAATGGATTGCGCATTGTGGTGGAAGATATTCCTACAGTACGGTCAGTTTCATTTGGGTTATGGGTAGGCACCGGGTCGCGCGATGAAAGCCGGGATACAAATGGGATATCTCACTTTATTGAACACATGTTGTTTAAAGGAACTGATCGTTTGACTGCCAGACAAATCGCCGAGTTTTTTGACGGCATCGGCGGGCAGGTGAATGCTTTTACTTCCAAAGAGTATACCTGCTATTACGCCAAAGTGCTGGATGAACATTTCGAATCCAGCATGCGAACGCTCGCCGATATGCTGCTTCATTCACAATTTGCTGAAGAGGAAGCAGAAAAAGAGAAAAAAGTAATTATCGAAGAAATTAAAATGTATGAAGATGCGCCTGATGATCTGGTACATGATCTGCTGGCCGGTGCGATTTATCCAGGAAACCCTTTAGGCTATACGATTTTGGGTACCGAGGACAACATTAACAGCTTTACAAGAAGTAACATCATCAATTATCTGGAAACTCGTTATACTCCGGATAATATTGTGCTCGCCGTTGCCGGAAACATTGATCTAGAGCGCGTGGTGGAGTTGTCGCAGGAACTGTTTGGTTCGATGCAAGGGAAATTGCAAACGTCCTCTGTTTCAGCACCCGCGTTTACAGCAGCTAAATTAGTACGCAACAAGTCGACTGAGCAAGCACATATCACTTTGGCGATGCCTTGTTATGCATTTGACGATCCGCGCATTTATGCCATTATCCTGTTGAATAATCTGCTTGGAGGCACCAGTTCTTCACGGCTGTTTCAGGAGATTCGGGAAGAGCGGGGCATGGCTTATTCGGTTTACAGCTACTACTCCGCCTACCGGGATAGCGGCACGTTCGGGGTATATGCCGGAACGTCGGTGGAACAAGCGCAAACGGTAGTGGACGTGATCGATTCGATCATGAGTGAAGTCGCAGCCAAAGGGATTTCTCAGGAAGAATTGACGAAAGCCAAAGAACAGGTCAAAGGGTCTTTGATGCTGTCGCTTGAGAGCACCGGATCGAGAATGAGCAGGCTTGGCAAAAACGAACTGCTGCTTAGAAGGCAAGTATCCCTTGATGAAACATTGGAGCACATTAATGCCGTGACATTGTCTGATATGCGCCAGGCGTCAGATGAAATTTTGCAGGGGCCAATCGCGCTGACTGCAATAGGGCCATTTGATGATCTGAAGCATCCAAGGGGATGAGGTTGCTTATTTAAAGAGTCATGCCATATTTGCATTTAACTTAATATTTGTTGATCATCAAGTACTACGTATGACAGTGTGAGAGCAGGGAAAAGAATTAAGTTATTAAGAAGGATGCTGACGCAATCAGACGTTCGGCGGTTTACCTCCTCGCTCGGCTTGTACAAGAATACAAAAGTCGCTCGTCGGCACCCTTGATGCATCAGATCTCCAAATGTAGAAGTTTACAGAACAAATATCATTTTACTCCCATGTAGAAGTGAACCTCTGCATGGGAGTTTTTTCTTGAAACGAATTGAGATGCATTGACGTCTAATCAATCAAATGAATCGCTTTGGAAAATGGAAATGAGGGATTGTTCGTAATGAAAACGAGCTTGAAAAAATATTGGATGTTCCTGTTGATTATGGCGGTGGGTGTGATGATCGCAGGCTGCAGCACTAATAATATAGCAAAT
>JAQBPP010000085.1 GCA_028287455.1 Bacilli bacterium
CTGATGACGGCAGATTCAGCAATCCGGATGCAGGACTAATGGTGACTGAAACCGAGTCGTTTTCCCCAGGTGACACCGGACCTCCCTTCGCGTCACGCTGCAGCACTTGAATGGTCAGGGCGTCCCCTGCAGCAGCAGAAGCGGAATTGTAGTTCGGGCTGCCCACTTGGCTGTCGATGAGCCGCAAGGCTAACTGATTGGTAACCGACTGCTGCACAGATTCTGTTAAAGGCGCCGCTGGTGTCAAACCCACTGAAGAAGCATTGACTTGGTAGGCCATCGACAGGGATTGTGCAGAGAAGTTCACAGCAGCGACGCCTGCTGCGTTGGTATTTACAAATACGGCTGTTGCAGCAGTGCCGTCTTGCGTAATCCCATTTAAGGCTGCAGAGGCGGTGGCCGATCGATTAACGCTAAACGAAATCGATTGGCCTGCTTTAGGCACCGGGTTTCCATAGGCGTCAATCAACTGCGCGGTAACCGCAGCGGCTGGAAAAGCAGCGGGCAAATAACTGGACGCCGTCGATAAAGCGATCCCTGCAGCAGGCCCTGAGGCAATCGTTAATGGAAATGAAGGAGAGCTGGCAAGCGCTCCACTGGCGTCTGTCACCTGAACATTATAAGTCCCAGCAGCAGCCGCGCCGCTGACCGCAGCCACAGTAAATTGCCCATTCACACCGATTGCGCTTGCGGAAATCGTCGTTGCAGGCGTTCCATCCAGGTTGGTTAATTTCACTTGCAGGTTGCCAGGCAGTGCATACGTTGCCGGGTTACCAGCGGCATCGTCGATTACCGCTGTTAAAGTGGCGGGTGTCCCCTGTATGACTGTATTTTTCGCACCGTTAACGGCAATTTGGGACGCCTGACCCAGCAGCACACCATTGATAATAGCTGTGCCGGTTGGTAAATTATTGCCTACAGCAGTCAGAGTGAGGGGACCGGTAGCCCCTTTAACCGATTGCAGTAAGAAATTTCCAGAGGCGCTGTCCGCAATGATTAAAAATTGGGGATTGAAGTTCGCGATATTATTGACGTAGAATGATGCGGATGCACCCGATAGGCTCAGCGTCACCGGATAAAGGCCTGTCAGCATTGGATTGCCAGTTTGATCGAGAATCAGGGTGGAGACTGTCGCTTGTTCAGTTCCGCTGTTCACTCCAATAAATGCTGGTGCATTCACCCGAATGCTCGTGGCAACCTGAGCGGCCGTGGTGACACTTACGGCAGTCGACGCAGTCGGTATGGCCGAGTTTGTCCCTGCTGGCATCACATTGCCGGCGGCAATCGCAACCCACTGATTCGGCGACGACCCAGCCACGATTTGGAAAGTTCCCTGTCCATTGCTAATTTTTACCGCGGATTTAGCGGCGGCGCTGAGCGTTGCTACTCCAGTTTTGTAACTGGTGGTATTCGGGCCAACCAGCAGAGCGCCCCCGTTTGCAGAAATCGAAACATCAACCGAGCCGTTAAATCCTGTCACCAGATTCCCGTTTGCATCTACCACTTGCACAGTCACTGAGTCAGTGGACTTGTTGTTCTCCACTAGCGGCAGTGCGTTATTAACTGATAAAGTGACCCCCGTCGCTTGTCCATATACCGGAATGTTCGTCTGCGCGCTCACCACGCCATTAATGGTTGCGGTCACTTGATAAGTGCCTGGAGAGAATGCAACAAAATTGCCATTTGTGTCAATGACCGCGCCTCCGCCCCCGTTCAGCACATTCCAAACCGGTACAACACCTGGTGCCAGCGGAATCGTGACACCACTTGCATCCTGGGCAATCGCCGTCAGGGCAGCTCTGGCTCCGACTGCCACCCCATTCGTGTCGCTCACCACAACTTGATGAATGGTGCTGCCCACCGAAACTTGACGCGAAACACTGAGCCATCCAGTACTTGCTGTAATTGTACCCGCGCCTGCGGAACTACCTGCCGTCACAGCGCACTGTGCAATACCGCCGGCATTCGTAACGGCGCTGGCGTTCACTGCGGCCACCGAACTGCTGCTAGACGAGAAATTGACCGTGATGCCAGGAATTGGATGGTTGTCTGCATCGAAAACCAATGCCGAGAGGGTAAACGAATTTCCTGTGCCTGCCAGAAGCCCAGCATCCGAATCTAAAAATGATATTCTGATCGGCAAAGGCAGCACTGCCGCATCCCCCACATAAAGGAGATTGTTTCCTGCATCAGTAAATGCAGTTACCTTATGTCCAATCAGACCGTTTATCGAGTCAGCTCCAACATCCGAATCCGCAGTTAAATTATGTACAGTCCCATTAATGGTGACGTTATTGCCAGTCACGTATGAAATGCCTCCGGAAACGTTTGAAATCGTCGGAAATGACTGCTGCAGCAGCGTACTGCCTGTGCCTGGGATTTGCTGGATCAGCACATTTGCAGTTAAATTGGCCACATCACCACGGGTGGCAGGCAGACCCTGCTGAAAGCTCACATTGCTAAGGAGCCCTAATGCAGCCCCTTTGGAAATATAACCTTGGCTATATCCCCCAACGGTGACGTCCGTAAAGCCTAATAAACGCTCCAGCACGGTTAACACATCTTCATACGTTACATAATCATCCGCCCCAAAAGTGCCGTCGCCATAGCCTTGAATTAGGCCATGCGCCTTGGCTGTTTTCACATACCCGGCTGCCCAGTGGCCAACTGGAACGTCATAAAAACCGGTAATGGCATTGATCCCAACGCTGTTTGCAGCAGCATGAAGACCTGCAGCTTCTACAGCAATTTTGGCAAATTCCGCGCGGGTAATCATCCCCTGCGGATTGTAATTTCCGTTTACGTCCCCGTTCACGATACTCAGCGCTTTGAGAAGTTTTACAGAACCCTGGTAATTCGTGCCTTGCACATCAGGGAAATTAGCAGCAAATACGGCTGGCGTTAACAAGCCCACCGACAATATAGCAGAAGCAAAACTAGCAGCGAGCCTATTCTTCATCGCTTTGTTTCTCCTCTCATTTTTACAAAGAGTTTCATAACTATTGTAAACCCTTTCATATAACAGGAACATGTGCAGATTTTTAGAATTGGTGTCTATTCGTTGTTTGCAAATTCAGCTTCTACACAGATGATGATTTTATATTATAATAATAACTAAAAAGAATGATAGAAATAACCAAACTGATGGAGACGGAGGAATCCACTTTCATGAATCGCCTTTATACCCTAGTATTTAAAGAGTATTGGAATCCATATTTGACTGTTGGTCTTGCCGGCTTGTTAAGCGCGCTCTATTTCGGATTGACCGGAACTGTATGGGCCGTTACCGGAGAGTTTACACGTTTTGGCGGCCACCTTCTAAAGCTGTTTTTTAATATCGATGTCAGCAATTGGGCCTATTTTAAACTGATCCATATGAGCGGCACACCAATCGACCGCACCGATGGCTGGATCGTGATTGGCATGGTAGTGGGTGCGCTCATCACGGTGCTGCTTAGCAGCAGCTTCAAAATCCGTATCCCCAGACAGAAACGCCGGCTGCTGCAAGGTTTTGCAGGTGGAATTGTCGCAGGTTTTGGCGCGCGCCTCGCAATGGGCTGCAATTTGGCTGCATTTTTCACTGGAGTCCCGCAATTTTCGTTCCATGCCTGGATTTTTATGGTGGCGACTGCAATTGGTACGTATGCTGGCGTTCAGATTGTGCAGCGTCCCTGGTGGATCGGCAAACCGGATCTGAAATCGGTTAGTGCCAAAACTGTCGCTGCAGAGAACAACGCTCGTACTGCCGCAACGAAATCCAGAAGCATTCAGCCGATCCTGGGTGCCGCAGTTGCATTGGTCTTTGCAGTACTTGTGATAATGTACTACCTGCAGGGCAAAGGATTGCTTGGCTCTGCTGCTTTGATGGGTGTTGGGTTTGGCGTATTGATTGAACGGGGTCAGATCTGCTTCACATCCGCGTTCCGCGATTTGTGGATCAGCGGACGCGCAGTCATGGCCAAAGCCATTGCACTCGGGATGATCGTCAGTGTCATCGTGACCTTTGTCTTCATCCAGACCGGTACCCCGGCTTTGATTAAAGTAGCTGCACCGAGTACGTTGCTTGGCGGTTTCCTGTTCGGTCTCGGGATAGTCCTCGCAGGCGGTTGTGAAACAGGCATGATGTATCGTGCGATGGAAGGTCAACTCGTGTATTGGTTTGTGGGGCTTGGCAATATCCTGGGAGCGACACTGCTCGCCTATGGATGGGATCACTTGGGTATTTACAACGCCCTGGCCAAAGGATGGCAGCCGATTAATCTGATCAAGGTCTGGGGATCTCCAGGCGCTTTAATAGGAACACTTGCCTTTTTGCTCTTGGTGTATCTGCTCACAAACTGGTGGGAAAAACATTACCGTTATGGCAAAGGATTGCAAGTAGGCGATGCCGAATTGGTTCCAAGTCAAATGAACGGCTAACTACAGGTGATTAACGATTGATTATATGATCAAAGAGGTGTGCCCATTGAGCTTGTCCTCACCAGACTTTATCCTTGACATTCGAGGTGAACCCTGACCGTATCCAGTCATTTATGCGCTGGATGCGCTGCAAAAGATGAAAGCAGGTCAAATTCTCGAGGTCATTGCAGATTGTCCCCAGTCGTTTCGCAGCGTGCCGGAAGAAGTAGTGAAACATGGCTACGATTTAATGAACAAAGAAAAAGTCGGCCGTGATTTGTATTTCAGGATACGTGTGCTGCGTTAACTTTTTCATCTTCATCTGAATCTGTTCGGCTTCAGTCCTGTAGGCAGCTGGAGCCGAATACGGATTTCAGTACCCGTACTTTCCGCACAGATCTTGCCGCACAGTGTCAGCCATTTGCAATTCTGCAGGAACTCCACCAAACTTGGAACCGCTTTTACTAAGGAAAAGAGGCGTTAGAATGCTATCCACAGGAAGGGAGAGGTGCGGAGTATGATTCAGTGTGAATATATCCATCACGTGAGCATTGTCGTGACCGATCTGGAGCGGGCGAAACGGTTCTATCAGGAGGTGTTGGGTTTGCAAGAGATTAAGCGCCCTGATTTTGATTTCGCAGGCGCGTGGTTTGCGATCGGCAGCCAGCAGTTGCATTTAATCGTGCATTCCTCGTCTCAAACATTGCGCACTGAAGGTGGCATTGATACGCGGGATGGACACTTCGCGGTGCGCATCTCAAACTTTGAGCAGGCAATCGATCATCTGGAAGCAGCAGGAATTGCTTACAAAGCCAATCGAGTCACTAAAACCGGGTGGCCGCAGATTTTTTGCTGTGATCCGGATGGAAACATCGTTGAATTAAATGCGGGAAGTGTCTGAGAAAAAACCACCCGCTTGGCCATTGGGTGGTTTCCGTTTATATGTTGAAATGCTATTGCGATTTACCCTTTGAGCAGCTCCTCAATCGTGACAAAGCGCTTCTCAGCAATCGATAGATTGGCCGCAGCACCGATCAGGATGGACATTGCGCCGCCCCTGGTCCCTGCCGCATGGTTCAATGGATCAGGACCGCCCGGCCGGAAAAGGTTATCCTTCAGACGGCGATCTCCACCGCCATGGCCTTCCGCAACGTGCGGTACATCAACGGTTTGCACGCCGCCAAACAACGGATAGATCCGGATTTGATTGGACTGGATTTCCTCCATTTGACTGCCCTGGCCTGGTTCAGCTTTGCGCCAATCGACGTTGCGGCGAATTGCACTGCTCTTGCGCTGTTTGAAGTCGGCTTGGTCTTCTTCAGTGACAAACACCTCAGGCTCGTAAGCCTCCAAGCGGCCCTTGCTGCCGTTGAACGCGACATACCAGCCTTCAAAAGAAGTCGCTGCAGTCAGCGCATAGGTCAATTGAATTCCCTTCTGGTAACGGACGATGACTGACAGGGTATCTTCAATATCCGTATCATCGGAGAACACGCACTGATCGCGGAAATAACCATCGTGGTGCTCATTATCCAGATACAGTTCTTTTGTTTTCCCGGTCATCTCCGTATAGAATTCACAATTGTTTTTAACCCCGCAAGTCAGGCAGCGTTCGCCATGACCTGGCATGCGCTCCGGCACATAATAATGGCGTGAACCCATCGCAGCTACTTCCACAGGCTCCAAATCCATCCACCAGTTGATGAGATCGAAGTGGTGAGTGGCCTTGTGGACCATCAGCCCGCCTGAATTCTCCTTTTTCCGGTGCCAACGTCTGAAATAATCGGCGCCATGCACCGTATCGAGGAACCAACGGAATTCCACGGAATGGATGTCGCCAATGACGCCCTCTCGCAGCAACTCTTTAACTCTTGTTTTAAAAGGGGCATAACGATAGTTGAAGGACACTTTGACATCTCGACCTGTTTCCTTCTGTACAGCCAGGATGTTCCGGCATTTTTCTGCGTTGATAGTCATCGGCTTCTCGGTGATGACGTCCTTGCCGCGCCGCATCGCCCTGATGATAAAGTCATCGTGGGTAGAATCTTTGGTCGTTACAATGACCACGTCGCAAGGAACAGTGTCCAGCATTTGATCAAAATCAGTAAAGGTCGGTACATCTATACCTAAACTTTTTTTCGCGTGTTCAACCCGGCCTGGGTTGATGTCGCAGAGTCCGGTTAAACGGGCCACATCGGTGTAATGTTCCACGATATCCTTTGCAAACATCCCGGTGCCTCGGCTACCAGTACCCACAAGAACGTAATTCTTCATCCAGTACCTCTCCCTTTTTCCTGTTCATTGCCTGCATTTTTTAATTTATAAGAAAGTATAACTTTCTTTACCTTAAGTAGCGGAAAAAACATTTGTTCCTTTCGACGCGACTTTTGCTTGCAACCGGAGCTAGAAAGGAACGAATGTTTTTTCTTATAGAGTCACGCCATCTTTGAAAATAGCGATTTCTCGAAAGCCAAACTTTTCATTGTTGGTTGTTTGCTCGCCTGATGCTACCTGCAGCAGATACTGAATAAACTCCTGGCTCAACTCTTCCATCGGTTTACCCTCGATTAATTCACCGGCGTTAAAATCGATCCAGTTTTTCTTGCGACCGGCAAGCACGGAATTGGTCGCCACTTTGACCGTGGGAACAGGGCCACCAAACGGAGTGCCGCGCCCCGTAGTAAACAAAACAATGTGCGCACCGCTGCCGGATAGTGCAGTAACAGACACCAGGTCGTTGCCAGGGGCTTGCAATAGATTCAGGCCCGGCTGGCTGACGCGCCCGCCATACGGCAGCACATTGACCACTGCGGCGTGTCCTGCTTTTTGTGTACAGCCCAAGGATTTTTCTTCCAATGTGCTGATGCCGCCTGCTTTATTGCCCGGTGACGGATTTTCATAAACTTCTTGCCCATGAGAGATAAAATACTCTTTGAAATCATTAATTAAGTGAACAGTGTCTTCAAATACGGTTTGGTTTACGGCACGGTTCATCAGAATCGTTTCCGCCCCAAACATCTCGGGCACTTCAGTTAAAATGGTGCTGCCTCCTTGCTGGGTTAGCCAGTCAGAGAACGCACCCAACAGCGGATTGGCAGTAATGCCGGAGAAACCATCAGATCCGCCGCATTTCAGGCCGACTTTTAATTTCGAAACGGGAACGGCCTGTCGTTTCATTTGTTCCGCATAATCGACCAATTGGCTGATCAGCTCAAGCCCTTCCTCGATCTCGTCACCCACTTCCTGCGCGCCCATAAACTTGACGCGATTTGGGTCAACATCACCGATGACTTCCTTAAACAACGAAATTTGATTATTTTCGCAGCCCAGCCCGACAATCAGCACACCTGCCGCATTCGGATGATGCACGAGGCTTGCCAGCAGCTTCTGTGTATACTGCAAGTCATCTCCCAATTGCGAACAACCGTACGGATGGGAGAAGTGATAGACACCGTCAATCCCGCGGCCGCGGAACTGCTCATTGCCCATCCGCGCCAATGCTTCACAGGTTTTGTTAATGCACCCAACGGTGTTAATGATCCAGATCTCGTTGCGGATGCCAACATCGCCATTAGCCCGTACATACCCGTTGAACGTTAACTCTTGCTGCGGAGAAGCCGGTGGATGCTGCATTGATGCGACTGGCGCATAGGTATAATCCAGTTTTCCGTGCAGCCCGGACTTGACATTGTGCGTGTGCACCCATTCGCCGGCCTCAATGGCCTGAGAGGCAATACCAATGGAGTACCCGAACTTAAACACATGCTCCCCTGCTGACAAGGGACGAACGGCGATCTTGTGTCCTGCAGAGACATCCTGTTGAACTGTTAATTCCTGTCCGTCAAGCAGGATGTTGGTTCCTGCGGCCACATCTTCATAAAGCACAATGACGGAATCCTGCTCGTTGATCTTGATAAAGCGGCTCATTTTAATCCCCCAGTTCCTTTGCCAAAATCGCTTGCAGCTCTGCTGCCAACTGGTCCACCAAACGAGTTCTGAACACCCCAAAACCAGTTCCGAGGGCGGGTTCGCCCCAGATTTCAGCCGAACCAAGTACCTGATCCACAAGTAGAGATACATTTTGTGTATGTTCGTACTCCGCCCATAGCGCTGCAAACTTAGTCAGCGCTTGCTCCGAGTCGTGCAGCGTAAAGTCTTCCCGATGCCCATTCATAGTACGGCTGCCGATCCATTCGTTGCCCGCCTTCTGACAGCGATAAAACCGGATCAGGTAAGCGAATGATTCCAACACGACTGCTGGCAGTTCCTGCTTCTGCTCCAGATATTCCACAAGTGTCGGGTAGATCCGGGTACGAAACTTGCTGGTGGTATTTAGAGCTATGTCCAGCAATTTGTGATCGATAAAAGGATTGCGAAATCTCTCCAGCGTGTCCTCGATATACAACCTGGATTCCTCTTGAGAGAATGGCAGCACGATTGCCGCGATGTCCTCGAGGAATTCTTTTACCTTAGTGGATAATGCAGCATCTTCAATCGCGCCTCGCACAATGTTATGTCCGTTTAAGTAAGACATCGGCACCATAAACGTATGTGCACCGTTCAACAGACGTACCTTGCGCGTGGCAAATGGGGTAAGATCATCGGTCCAGCGAACATTTAAACCAGCTTGCTGAAAAGGCAGCTTGTCCGCAAGTGCTTGATCCCCTTCAATCACCCACAAATGATAAGGCTCTGATGCTGTCAAGAATTGATCTTCATATCCTTGTTGTTGTTGGATCGCTTCCGCATCTGAGGGGTAACCGGTTACGATCCGGTCGACAAGAGAATTGACAAACCGATTGTTTTCGATCAGATACTGCTGAAACTCTGCTCCCAATCCCCAGTCCTTGGCATGGTGCAAGACGATCTCCTTCAAACGGTCGCCGTTTCGCTCAATCAGCTCACAAGGAAATAGGATCATCCCCTTGCCTGTGCCAAACGTTTGGAAACGTCGGTATAAAAACGCTGTGAGCTTGCCTGGAAAAGAATGAACCGGCGTAACAGAATCGGCAGGACTGTACGATTCCTTTGTGTAGGTCAAGCCGGATTCGGTCGTATTTGAAAACATAAACTCAATGGCCGGGTTTTCCGCCAAGGCCAGAAATTGCGCCCATTCCGAAAACGGATCGATGGCCTGTGAAATGCTCGACACCACTTCAGTTTGCTGAACTGATTGGCCATTTTCCAGCCCTCGAATGAGCAGCGTGAACAGTCCTTCCTGCTCACGCAATGCGCGCAATTTGGCAGCCCCTTTGTCACGCGGTTGGGTGATAATGACGGAACCTTGAAACAATCCCTGTTCATTGCAGCAATGGATCATCCAGTCCACAAAACCGCGAATAAAATTACCTTCTCCAACTTGCAAAGCCCTCGGCGGGAATGCGTAGTTTGGGGTCTTGATTGATCGATTCAATCGCGGCCTGCTCATCTGCGGCTGCCTCCTTAAGGCGTCCCGCTGAAATCGGAACTGCCTGTGATAACAACTCTGCTCAATCCCGAACCCTGGCAACCGATTTACGCTCATGAAGCACAGGTTGAATCAGCCTGGTGCCCGCTTCCAATTCCTGATCTTTTGTTAACTGGACAATCATCTCCGCAGATAATCGTGCGATCTCCTGCAAAGAGGGTCCAACTGTGGTAATCGGCACTTCTACATGCGCCAGTTCAGGCAAATCATCATAGCCGATTAAAGAGAGGTCATCCGGCACTCGAATCCCACGTTCCAGGAAACCACGCAGCGCACCACGCGCCAGCAGATTGTTGCAGCTGATAAAGGCGGTCGGCGACCCGCTATGAAACGAATAAGACTGTGCTGCCTGATAACCATCCTCCCAGGCCAATCCTATGAACGATTGAATGAGTATTTCCCGGAACATGAGATGAAGGATCCTCGTCAATTGTCTGATCTAATTGAAAATCAGGATCTTTATCATAAAGAAGA
>JAQBPP010000110.1 GCA_028287455.1 Bacilli bacterium
CTCGGCAGATGGGTAGTCAAAGAATTTGTAGAACAAGGGTATCAAGTCGTCAATGCGGATGTGCGTCAACCTGCTGAATCCTTGTGTAAAACAGTCGTTGTGGATTTGAAGAATCTGGGAGAGGCATACGGCGTGCTGGCGGGTGCTGATGCAGTGGTGCATTTAGCGGCGATTCCGGTAGCTTACTCACACCCCAGTGAAGTCACCTTTGAAAATAATGTCATGTCTACGTACAACATCTTAGAAGCGGCAGCAGGCCTTGGAATTCAAAAAGCGGTGATTGCTTCCAGCGAGTCATCCTACGGACTGTGTTTTGCAGTACATCCGTTTGGCCCCCAGTATGTGCCAGTGGATGAAAAGCACCCACAGCTGCCGCAGGACAGTTACGGTTTGTCCAAAATCGTTAATGAACAAACTGCTGAAATGTTTCATCGCCGAACGAATATGCAAGTGGTTTCTTTTCGGCTCGGGAATGTGATCTCACCAGAGGCTTATGTAAACTTTCCCAAGTTCATACATGATGCCAAGCAGCGCGAACGGATTCTGTGGAGTTATATTGATACACGAGATGCCGCTATCGCTTGCCGCCTGGCCATTGAAGCAGAGGGCTTGGGGGCGGTGGCGCTGAATATCGCTGCTGATGATTCCAGCATGGATATCAGAAGCCGTGAGTTAATGGCAGCAAGGTACCCGAATGTCCAGGATTTTCGTGCTCCGCTCGACGGTTTCGAATCTCTCCTGAGCAATGCGAAAGCGAAGAAATTACTGAATTGGCAGCCTAAGCACTTTTGGCGTGATCAAGTGACATTTCAATAGGGGCGCCTCACATATCGTAGTGTAAAGGAGTGATCCTGTGCCAAGACCACTAGTGATAGGGAATGGTAAGCTGTTGATTAACTTTGATTACACTGCGCAAATCCGGGATATCTATTTCCCTTATGTAGGGCAGCTCAACCACGTCTGCGGGTATAAAAACGCGCTGGGTGTGTGGACAGAAGATCAATTTCGCTGGTTGGACGATCCCGCTTGGGAAATTCGGTTTGGGTATGAACCTGCCACTTTGGTCACAAACGTTGAAGCGACCCATACCGGACTTGGGATCAGGTTCGTGATCAAGGATGGCGTCCATCAGCGTGAGAATATCTATATCAAGCGCATTGAGGTGCAAAACCTGACCGATCGTCAGCGTGAAGTCAGATTGTTTTTCAACCACGACCTCATGATCAGCGAGTCTGAAGTTGGGGATACAGCTGTTTATTATCCGGAAAACCATACTGTTTTTCATTATAAAAAAGATGTGTATTTTATGTTTAACGGATCTACCGCTTCAGGCGGCATCTACGAATATACAACCGGTATCAAACGGTTTGGAGACGCGGAAGGTACCTGGAAGGATGCGGAAGATGGCAGGTTGATGGGCAATGCGATCTCACAGGGTTCAGTCGACAGTACGATTAGTTTCAAGCTGATTTTGCCAGCGAACGGTGAACAAGTCATGTACTATTGGATGACCGTTGGTACAAATTTGGATGAAGTGAAACAATTAAATGACTATGTGGTGCACAGTCAGCCCGAGGCATTGCTTCATCGGATTCGAATCTACTGGAACCGGTGGGTGAATAAAACACGTCGAGACTATGCGGATTTGCCTGAGGCAGTGATTCGATTGTTTCAAACCAGTTTGTTAATCGTACGTACACAAACCGATCAAGGCGGGGCGATTGTGGCAGCGAACGATTCGGATATATTGCAATACAATCGGGATCATTACAGCTATATGTGGCCGCGCGACGGCGCTCTTGTGGCTTACGCGATGGGTCTCGCCGGTTATAACAGCATGATGTCCGCGTTTTACAAGTTTTGCACAAAGGTGCTCGCAAGTGATGGCTACCTAGCGCATAAATATAATCCGGATGGCACGATCGGCTCAAGCTGGCATCCGTTTATCCAGGACGGCCAGCCGCGGCTGCCGATCCAGGAAGATGAGACGGCGCTGGTGCTGTTTGCACTCTGGCAGGATTTTTCTGCTCATGGGGAAATTGAACTCGCACAGTCGCTGTACGGTACATTGATCCGGCCAGCCGCCTCTTTTTTAGAGAAGTTTATTGACCCCGCTTTGGGATTGCCAAATCCGAGTTATGATCTTTGGGAAGAACGATATGGCATCTTTACTTTCACAGCGTCTGCCGTTTATGGAGGTTTAACGGCTGCAGCAGGTTTTGCCCACTTGTTTGGGGATGACCTTCGCTGCAGGGAGTATCAACAGGCAGCCGGCACGATTAAGGAAGGGATCTTGAAACATCTTTACAGTCCGCACTTGGGTCGTTTTATCAGAGGACTGGTTCAAAACGGGAGTCAGTGGGTCGCAGATGAAACGCTGGAGAGCAGCCTGTTTGGCGTTTTCGAATTTGGTGTATTGCCACCAGATGATCCACGCGTTGCCAGCACCATGCAGCAAATTGCAAACGGACTGTGCATCAAAACTGAGATCGGCGGAATTGCCCGTTACACCAATGATTACTATTTCAGGCAAACCTCTGACATTGCGAACGTCCCAGGCAATCCGTGGGTCATCTGTACATTATGGGTGGCCGAGTGGGAAATCGCGATTGCAGGATCGCTTGAGCAATTGGAAAAACCGCGTAGGGCTTTGGAGTGGGCAGCCAGCCGGGCCTTGGACAGCGGTGTGCTGCCTGAACAGTTCCATCCTTATGATGGCTCTCCTCTTTCTGTCGCGCCGCTTACCTGGTCACACAGTACATTCGTGCTCACGGTTGTGAAATACATGAAAAAGTATCGTAAGTTATCTGGGCGGGAAGAGGATCCCGAAGACATGCCAAACCCGGATTTTTTGCAGTGATGAGCAGCAGGCGCCATTAAGAATGGCGTCTTTTTTGTGCAAGCGGCCCAATTTTCTGGATGTCCGCACAAACTCACCCTCCCACCCATACACTATCGTGACTGTATTGACTGTATCCCTCAACAATGACTGTGTTCAAGCATAGGAGGGAAACGAGGGTGACCGCTGGAAAAGAGGCTTGGAGCAAGTCGCTGCTCACAAATCGTGAGCGAGAGGTCTTTGAACTATTGGTGCAGGATAAGACAACCAAAGACATTGCTGAAGTGCTCTTCATAAGTGAAAAGACAGTGAGAAATCATATCTCTAACGTGATGAAGAAGCTGAATGTCAAAGGCCGTTCACAGGCAGTTGTAGAACTGGTTAGACTTGGCGATCTGCAAATTTAACGCCTGGGAACAAAAAGGTCTGCCAACTGGTGGACCTTTTTTCAATTTAAAACTGTAACTTTCTTTACATACAGTCGGCGAAAAACTGTTGATTCCTTACGTCCGACTTTGCTGAGGGCTGAGGGAGCAAGGAATCAACAGTTTTTCTGAGTGAAAAAACATATCCGCCGTCTGTGCGGCTTTTTCCGTAAGGGTTGGTCGTTAACGGCAGATATAAGTTTGCTGGTTCAATCGCGGCTAAGTTAAGGTCGTGACTGAGCCTTGTTTCGTTATCTTCCTTGTTGTTGGCTTGCTCCAGCAAAGCCGGGTTGCATCATTGACTGAGCACCGCCCATGCCCATCCCCTGCTGGAATTGTGATCCGTCAAATTGACCCATGCCAGCTTGCCCCTGCATGCCGAATTGACCCTGCATGCCAGCTTGAGATTGATTCTGGCTGCCACTAGCTAAATCTCTTGCAATATGTTGGCGGACTTCTTGAGCTTGGGTGCCAGCAAAACCAGGCTGGAACATTGCCTGAGGGCCGGCCATGCCCATTCCCTGCTGGAACCCAGCCCCGCCGAATTGACCCTGCATGCCAGCTTGCCCTTGCATGCCAGCTTGCCCTTGCATGCCGAATTGACCCTGCATACCATCTTGAGATTGATTCTGGCTGCCATTAGCTATATCTCTAGCAATATCCTGTCTGACTTCTTGAACTCGTGTTCCAGCAAAACCAGGCTGGAACATCGCTTGAGCGCCGCTCATTCCAGTGCCTTGCATGAATTGTACACCGCCGAATTGACCTTGTCCTGCGAACTGGCTTTGATTCTGACTGCCGTCTTGCGCAATTTGTTGACCGATCTGCTGAGCGTTAGTTCCGGCAAAACCAGGTTGGAACATCGCCTGAGCGCCACCCATGCCACTGCCACTGCCTTGTTGGAACCCGGCCCCGCCAAACTGCCCTTGGCTGCCGAATTGACCCTGCATTCCAGCTTGACCTTGCATTCCAGCTTGACCTTGCATGCCAAATTGAGATTGATTCTGGCTGCCACTAGCTAAATCTCTAGAAATATCCTGTCTGACTTCTTGAGCTCGCGTTCCAGCAAAACCAGGTTGGAACATCGACTGAGCGCCGCTCATTCCAGTGCCTTGCATGAATTGTACACCGCCGAATTGACCTTGCCCTGCGAATTG
>JAQBPP010000122.1 GCA_028287455.1 Bacilli bacterium
AAGATGCCGATCGGCACGTTGAGCCAGAAAATTAATCGCCAGTTCCAATACTCCACAAAATACCCGCCAATGGTGGGTCCCAGCGCAGGGGCAATCAGCATTGGAACCCCCATTAACCCCATCGCCAGCGGCAGCTCCTCTTTAGTGAACGTGTGCTGTACGATTGACATCGCCAACGGCATAATCATGCCGCCGCCAATCG
The DNA here is from genome assembly GCA_028287455.1 of Bacilli bacterium. Classification (GTDB taxonomy): domain Bacteria; phylum Bacillota; class Bacilli; order Tumebacillales; family JAQBPP01; genus JAQBPP01. The sequence continues at coordinate 203 of JAQBPP010000122.1, forward strand.
CCTGCAAAATGCGAAATGCAATCAGACTATCAATATTCCATGCCAGTGCGCACAGCACTGACCCAGAGGTAAACACGACCAGACTCCATAAATAGATCCGTTTCATGCCGCGTGTATCTGCCAAATAGGCAGTTAATGGTTCAAACAGTCCGATGGTCATCATGTAAGCTGTGATTACATATTGCGTTAGATGAATGTCCGATCCAAACTTGGTCATGATATCCGGAACCGCGACATTCACGATCGTCAAGTCCATCAGATCCATCGTAAGCCCTGCGACTACCGCAATTAATATAAGCCACTTTCGCATAAAATCCCTCCACTTTGTTCAAAGAGGCCGTACGGAGTATAGCACGTGTTGGACTGATTGAAAAGATTGGCATGGAAACAAATCCTGGAGAATAGTCTTGTTAAATAAGACTTGTGTACTAGCTGTCGGATTGGGAGGTTGGACCGTGTCCAGAGAATCATTTTTAAGAGGTGCCCTTCTGCTGATAATTGCCAGCATCACTACCAAGATTTTAGGCATGGTCATGCAGGTCATTGTTAACCGGCTGCTTGGGCCGGAAGGGTTTGGATTGTTTCGCACCGTTTGGCCCTTGCTTGGATTGATCTTCACCCTGTCTACCGTTGGATTGCCAACCGCTTTAGCCAAAGTGATTGCGGAGGCCATCGCCCTCGGTGATGAAGCCAAAGTACGCCGTGCCATGCGGTTTTCCGGCTTTATTGTGATTGTGTTATCGATCATTTTCAGCGCAAGTTTGATTATGATCGCGCCTTCACTGTCCAGTAAATGGCTCGATCCACGTTCGTATCCCGCGGTAGTGGCACTTGCGATCTGGGTGCCGATTATCAATTTCTCCTGGATCGTGCGCAACTTCTATATGGGGATCCAGAACCAAACCCACCCCTCGATCGCCTGGATCGTCGAAACAGTAGCCCGTACAGCCGTTACGATCCCGCTTGTGTATTGGGCAAATCAGTTTGGGCTAAAGTATGCGGCAGCTGCCGTCATGACTGGGATCGGCATTGGGGAATTGTGCGGGTTTCTCTACATGTATTGGAAGTACCGCAGGAAAGACCGTCACCTCCACAATTTGCCGCCGCTCGAAGGCAAACCCGAAACTTCCAGCCGCACCGTACGGGCACTGGCGCAGATTGCCGTACCCACCACGTTCAAGAATATTTTGGGTACCATGGCTTATGCAGCAGAGCCGTTGATCCTGTATGCCGCTTTTGCCAATGTTGGAGTGGACAAAGGTCCAGCGACCAGGCTCTATGGCTCGCTTGGCATGGCGATCTCGCTGCTGCTTTTACCAACCGTTTTATCTTCCGTGTTATCCACCGTCTTAGTGCCGGCAGTGTCAGAAGCGGCCGCTTTGAATAATTCAGCAGTGATAAAACGCCGGCTCTACCAAACCATTCGCGAGACGCTCATGATCGGCCTGCCTGCGACTATCCTGTTTCTGATCATGGGCCATGATGTGGCAGTATCCCTTTATCGCGATCCGCTCGCCGGTGACTTGTTGATGTATCTGGCGCCCATCTGCATTTTCATTTATCTGCGGGAGCCGCTCGCAGGAATCCTGCAAGGGCTGAACAAGGCCGGGATCTCCACGGTCGTTTCGCTAACCGGCAGCGCGATTCGTATGGCTTGCATCTATTATTTTGTCAGCAAGCCGGGACTTGGCATCTATGGCTTGGCAGACTCCACAGCGATTGCTGCAATTCTAAGCACGATTCTATACTTTTTCTTCGTGAAACGATATGTCTCCATTTATGTAGATTGGGCCGACTCTGTTAAATTGTTGACAGCCACCGCCTTGTTTGCGTTCATTGTCTATCAGACCAAAATGGCACTGTCGTCCTCCACACCGGGTACGCGCGTGATTACCGCACTGGTGATCGGATTTATCGTTTATTTGATCGCGCTGCTGCTGCTGAGAGTCATTCGGCCGCATACGCTGGAGAAAATCCCGAAAATCGGCACTGGTTTGGCGAAATTGCTGCGCCAGATTCCAATTCTCCGGTAATGCCCAGTTCAGGGCGACACTCCAAACGATTGCTCAGGCGCGGAACAGAACTTCCTCACGTGAATAGATACGAACCACAAACCAGATGGCGATCACTGCGTAAATGAGTGTGGTGACAGCAGCCAATCCGGCAGCGTTCCATGCGTTGTTCACATGCAGCAGCAATGTTTTAATCGCAATCAGCGGACCTAAAAACGGAACAGCATAGGTCGCAACGTTAATAGAGGAATCAAGTGAACCGCCTGCCGCGCCCGCAATGATCACCAGCACAATGATCGGCATCGCATAAAGTGAACCCTCTTTGTTCGAACGTGCATAGGTGCCGACCAGAATCAGCAGAGCAGTAAGCAAAAACGCCAGCGGCAGCAAGATGACAGTCAAATCGAGTACATCTGACAGCGTAAAAGGTACCGCTATCGCTCCTCCACCGCCCATGATCGCTTGCAGCAAGCGCTGCGTGATTAAGAGGGATATCACCGTGAGAATAATGGATACCACCGACAGCGACAAAGTGGTACTAATTTTTGCCACGGCAATCTCAGTACGGCTCAATTGAGATACCAGCAAAGTAGCGATTGTGCCCCGCTCCTTTTCTCCTGCCGTGATATCCATCGCAAGCCCCATGCCGCCAGCGACTAATCCGATTACTAACAAATAAGGAACAAACGATAAGACCATCGCTGCATCACTATGTGTTCCTGGAGCTTCCACTGCTCGCACCTGGTACGGCGTGAGGATCGACAGGTCGATCCCTTTTGCGGTCAATCGCTGGACAATCTGCTCTTGTGTCAATTTCGCTGCAAGCTGGTTAAGTTTATCCAAAGAATGAGCAGAAACGTTGTAACGCGGATCATACTCATAATCGATCGCAACATTTTGAAAGCTGCCAGCAGGGTTCGAAGTGACCTTGGCAATGCCTTGAATCGTGCGATCCCGGAGCGCTTGCTCGGGATCTTCAGCAGCTGCCAAGCGAAAGTCATGGTTTTGGGTGAGCACGCTGCTTACTTCAGTTGCTATTGATGAAGTGGTCGACCCTGCAGCGTCCATGACCACGATCACGGGAATTTGCGCATTCACTTGCTCCATCTGCGTTTTGGTAAACAAGCCAATTCCGACTGTCAAGAGCGGGTAATAAAGCAGTGTCATAATAACCAGCATCATCATCGTTTTCCGATCGCGCAGTGCCCCAATCAGTTCCTTGCGCCACAAGATGCTCATTCGTTTCCAATTCATACTTCTTCATCCCCTATCAGTCGAAAGAAGATTTCATCCATATGCATCAAACCCGTCTGCATTCTGAGTTCATCGAGTGTACCGCTCTGAAACAACGTCCCTTTATGAATAATGCCTATGCGGTCGCACAACTGTTCGGCTTCACTCATGATATGCGTAGATAGAATAATGGTTTTGCCTTCACTGCGCAGTTCCCGAATGGTGCGCACCACGGAACGGGCCGCAAACAGATCAAGGCCTGTCGTAGGCTCATCAAAAATCACCACAGAAGGATTATGAATGAGCGCCCGCGCAATCGATACCTTCTGCTTCATACCGGTGGAGAATCGATTGACTCGTCTGTCCAGAAACTCGCCCATGCCTAAGCGCAGGCTGAGTTCTTTGATTCGACGCTCAGTGACTGACGGGGCCATGCCGCTGATGTCAGCGAAAAAATGCAGCTGCTGCCGCGGGGTAAACCGTTCGTAAATGCCTGTTTCGCTTGAAAGATACCCAATTCGCTTGCGGACTTCGTGCGGCTCACTGCGCACGTCATATCCATCGACGCGAATCTCCCCTTGATCTGCCTGCATCAATGTGGCTATCATCCGCAGCGTAGTCGTTTTCCCCGCGCCATTGGGGCCGAGCAGCCCGTATACTTGTCCAGGTTTTGCGGAAAAAGTCACCCGGTCTACGCCGACAACTTCCCCTTTTTTCGTCCTGAATTTTTTGGATAGGTTGACTACTTCTAACATGGATAACCTCCTGGCTATCTATTGTTCTACGAAACTAACTATGATTCAGCTTGGCAGAAGATTCACAGCTTGTCCACCAGTGATTTCAGCAGAAGATGACCCTTTTTCCCTCAAGAAGAAATCAGTCAGTCGTCCCTCCTGTATCAGGGTCATCTGCACTCAACGGTTCCTGTCTACGATCACTGATAAGCCGTGATCCCCACCAATTCAGGAACTGTTCTAAATTGATAGCCCTCCCGCTCCAATGTAGTGATGACATAAGGCAAAGCTTGCACAGTATCCTCAAGGCTTTCCCCAACGCCGCCAGCACTGTGCTGCAGAATAATGGAGCCGGGATGTACATGCGCCAAAATATTAGCCGCGACCTGAGCAGCGGTGAGCCCGCTCCAATCCAGACTATCCACGTCCCAAAAGATGATTTTGTACCCCAAGCGGCGAATTTGCTCAATCACTGGAACAGACAGCGCGCCGTAGGGCGGACGGAACAACGCCGGCTTCACCCCGGCAGTTCTTTGGATGATATCGGAGGTTCGAGTAATCTCACTTTCCACTTCTGCAGGCGTTATGTCGGTCAGCTTCGGATGATCGTACGTGTGGTTGCCCGCCACGTGGCCTTCCCTGACAATCCGGCGCAATACTTCCGGGTGTGCTTCTGCGCGATGGCCGACGAGGAAGAAAGTTGCATGAACGTTGTAATGCCGCAGTACGTCCAGTATGCGCGGTGTCCACAGATCGTCCGGTCCATCATCAAACGTCAGAGCCACCTGTCTCACATTAGGCGGACCATGCAAAATGACCTCACCTGGAAACATCGAGGCATAATCAATGTGCTGTGTGTGTGGAGGCCTGCCGCCGGCTCCTTCTGAGCCGCCTGTTAAAGGTGGTGTTGCTTGCCTTATAAAATCCGGATTAAAGTTTGCACTGTGTAAATATGGTTCATACCAAGACATATGTTCCCCTCCATGAATACCTACTCTGCAGTAGGCTATGCGCACAAACCAGAAAACGCTTCACGATTCCTGGCCATTTTTTCAAGTCACGCTTGGAGTGACCAAGGGGGTGATTGCTCACCCCCTTGGACAGTGCAGAATTAGCAAGGCGCAACTGCTGCAGCGCCGTAACCAGGTACAAGCAAGATAAACAGAACGAAAATAATCAAAAATACAACTGCCCAACGTGTATACCCGCCGAATACTCCGTACATGCCAAATACCCCCCAATTCAAATTTCAGGCGCAGACAAAGACATTCAAACTCTGTCACCCTCTCTAGTTAATGCGTGGAAAGGCTGTTTGGTCAGGGCACACGCCCGGGGAATGTAAAACTTGGGCGGGTATGCTACTATGAAGTTAGAAGAATGGAGCGTACATCCTTGTACGCTCGCTTGAATTTGTGCATAAAGGAGATAGTTTTATGACCGACGTATCCTCTTTTAGCAAGCGGGTATCGGTGACCAAAATCTTTACGTTTGATTCCGCCCATCGGTTGGACGATTACGTCGGCAAGTGTGCCAACTTGCATGGTCATACGTACCGGCTGGAAGTGGAAATGAAAGGCGTGCCGGATTACCGCGGCATTGTGGTGGATTTCGGAGACATCAAACAGATTGTAAATGAAGAAATCATTTCAAAATATGATCACCAATTTCTCAACGAACTCTTGCCCTTTAACACCACAGCTGAAAATATGGTTGGGCATTTCTTCGAGATCATTGATAACCGGCTGCAGAAGACAACTGACACTGAGCCTGTTGAACTGCAGCGCGTTCGGTTGTGGGAAACACCTACGAGTTATGCTGAAATGGTGCGGGAGGACTTTTATAGTGAAAGTAAATGAAATCTTCTTGTCGATTCAAGGGGAATCTGCGTCGATTGGACTCCCTACTATTTTTGTTCGGTTTACTGGATGCAATTTAAGATGCTCCTACTGTGATACGGTTTACTCCTATTATGAAGGAGAAGCAGGAACACCTGAAGGTATCATGGACGTCGTACGCAGCCATGGGATAGGGCGCGTATGCCTGACAGGCGGTGAGCCGCTCGTGCAGCCGCGCGAGGAAATGCAGCGTTTGCTGGATCTGCTCGCTGCGCAGCAGTATGAAGTTTCCATTGAGACAGATGGGTCGATCGACGTTTCCAAAGTTAGCCTCCACGAACGGCAGCGGTTCATCCTGGATATGAAAGTCCCTTCATCAGGTATGAGCGATCGAATGGATTTTGACAACTTAAAACGGATTATTCCCGCACGGGATGAAATTAAATTTGTGCTCGGGACACGTGAAGATTACCAGTGGTGTCTCGACCTGATCCACAACCATCAGTTGCTGCCTGAACGCGGTTACCAGTTGATTTTCTCGCCGATCTTCGGGGTAATTGAGCCGCGTACAATGGTCGAGTGGCTCCTCGCGGACCGGTTGGATGCCAGATTTCAAATTCAGCTGCACAAAGTGGTTTGGGAACCCACGCAGAGAGGGGTTTAATCAGATGAGTAGCAGCAAAGCAGTTGTAATTCTGTCAGGCGGCCTTGACTCTACGACCTGCATGGCCGTAGCTAAACGGGATGGGTATGAGCTGTATCCGATCACCTTTTACTATGGACAAAAACATTCCATCGAGCTGGAATCTGCGAAACAGGTAGCTGATGCCTATCATGTCTTAGACCGTCATTTCATTGCCAATCTGCAAGGCATGATCAAAGGATCGGCATTAACTGATGAAGAAATCGACATCCCCACTGGACGATCGCTCGAGGAAATGACTGATGAAAATGAGATTCCGGTCACGTACGTGCCTGCCCGCAACCTAATCTTTCTGTCGATCGCACTCTCCTACGCGGAATCCATCGGGGCTGGGGCGATGTTCATCGGGGTCAACGCGCTCGACTACTCTGGCTATCCGGATTGCCGCCCGGAATTTATCGACTCCTTTCGTCGGGTGATGCAGCTGGGAACCGCAGCAGGCGCCCAAGGACACACGATCGAGTTGCTCGCCCCTTTGCAGCACTTGTCCAAATCTGAAATCGTGCGCCTGGGCGTTTCACTGGATGCACCGCTTGAGCACTCGCACAGCTGCTACCAAGGAACAATCCCATCGTGCGGCATCTGTGATTCCTGTCAACTAAGAATTAAAGGTTTCCAGGAGGCGGGAGTGGCAGATCCCATTCCTTACGCAATTCCGATTCAATGGTAAATCGGCCTACACACTCGTCCTGCTTGCGACATACACTGTGGCAGTAAAGCAATCGTTCGAGGTGACCGTGGAATGGATATCAATTCGTTGTTTCGGTTTGGGAATTTAGCTGTGAATATGTTAGGGACTCCTCAATTTAAAAAAATGGCGAAATTTGCTGTCCCTTTTTTGTCTGCGCCCGCTCAGCCCGCTGAAGGCGTGACGGGCGATGGTGCCGCACCGGCGCCGCAAGCTCCACCTGCAGCTAATTACTCCCCTGCTGCAGCCAATCCTTGGGGAGCAGGTCCCTGGGGTGCACCCCGCCCTCCGCAGCGCCCCGGCATGCCCCAGTTCGGAGCTGCACGGCCAGGAATGCCTGGCAGAGGCGGACATCCTCGCTTAGGCGGACTGGAAGCGTTGCGAGGATTTATGGGAGGCGGCGCTGCTGGTCAGCGCCCCCCGGGAATGGGCATGCAAAACCCGGGCCAGCCAGGCAATCTCCCTGCCGGAATTCCTGTGAAAAACTTAATGAAATACGCCACGCCGCAAAACCTGCAAAAAGTCATGGAATGGCAAAAAGTCGCCAAGCAAGTCATGGGCATGTTCGGAGGCTCATCTGTCGCAACTACGGC
>JAQBPP010000132.1 GCA_028287455.1 Bacilli bacterium
ATCACAGACGGGGTCATCAACATGATGACCGAGTTCCTGAATCTTGTCGTGATTATCGCAATCATGCTCTCGATGAATTTCAAACTGGCACTCATCTCCATGGTCACGCTGCCACTTCTAATCGGCATTGGTGTTACGCTGCGGCCCAGGCTGCATCGCTTGTGGCATATGACCAGCGCTCGCAACTCAGCAATTACTGCGAACTTGAACGAGAGCATTACCGGGATGAAAGTAACACAAGCGTTTTCGAGGCAGGAAAAGAATCTGGAACAATTCACAGTGCTCTGCAAAGCGCATCGTGACCAATGGATGAAAGCGATCCGCCTTAATATGCTGTTTGGTCCGCTCAGCGAGTTGTCCGGCGCAATCGGCCTGATCTGTGTGTTCTGGTTTGGCGTGCACGAGGTCCAAAACGGCCTTCAAGTGGGTGTGCTCGTAGCGTTTACCAGTTACCTTGGGCGGTTTTGGGGTCCAATTTCCAATCTGACTGCCTTTTATGTACAAATTCAAGTAGCAATGGCTTCAGCCGAGCGGGTGTTTGAGTTTTTGGATACTGAGCCGGAGATCACAGATCGTGCCGGCGCAGGTGAGATGAAGCAGGTGCAAGGCAACGTGGAAATTCGCGATGTCGAGTTCTCCTATGATGGTGATCAAACCGTTCTGCACGGCGTAAGTCTCCAGGTGCAGCCGGGCCAGACAGTAGCAGTGGTCGGACCTACAGGAGCTGGCAAAAGTTCGATCATCAATCTGCTCTGCCGTTTCTATGACCCCACTTCGGGTGCTGTTCTGATCGATGGCACAGACATTCGCGATGTGAAACTATCCAGCTTGCGCAGGCAAATTGGGATTGTCCTGCAGGATACGTTCATTTTCCCAGGGACGATCGAACAAAATATACGCTACGGTCGACTGGATGCCACTTTGGAACAAATTCAAGCGGCTGCCAAAGCGGTACAGATTCATGATATGATTGAATCCTGGTCAGAAGGTTATCAAACTGAAGTGGAGGAACGTGGTTCCAAGCTGTCAGCAGGTCAACGGCAATTGCTTGCATTCGCACGCGCACTGCTCGCTGACCCGCGGATTCTCATCCTGGATGAGGCGACTTCCAGTATCGATACAGAAACAGAGTCTCATATCCAACTGGCTCTGAAAACTCTGTTAAAGGGGCGCACTGCTTTCATTATCGCCCACCGAATGTCCACCATTCGTCATGCTGACAAGATAATTGTCGTGGACCAGGGTAGAATTATGGAACAAGGCACTCACGAAGAGCTGCTTGATCAAAAGGGGATTTACTATCGTCTCTGTCGAGTGCAGATTCGTGAAATGCTGCGCGGAGAAACCAAGCTGAATGAAGAGATGTATCGCGTTCATGAGGCCCATGCTTAGAACTCGTACCTTTATAGCATCATATCAACTGTTTGCCCCTCATCCTTGTTATGAGGGGTTTACCTATATCGCGTGATGACTAAAACTAGTTATAATAAGGGGACAAGAGGTCATGATTTCGATTGGGTTATCCGGATGGGGTGACCATGATAGTTTGTATGGCAAAGGCGTCTCACCTGGGAATAAACTTCGCAGCTACAGCAATTATTTTCCGATTGTCGAAGTGGACAGCTCGTTCTACGCGCTTCAGCCGGCCAAAAACTATGCGAAATGGTCCAGTGACACGCCAGCCGGTTTCTCTTTTATTGTCAAAGCTTATCAGGGTATGACAGGACACCTGCGGGATGAATCCCCTTTTAGTACGAAGGAAAGCATGTTTCAAGCCTTTCTCGAATCGATTATTCCGCTCCAGGAAACAGGAAAACTTAAGATGGTTTTATTTCAATATCCACCATGGTTTGCTTGTGAGAGAGAAAATGTTCAGTTACTTCGGTACACGAAGGAACAGATGAAGGATTTACCTGTGGCAATCGAGTTTCGCAATCAAAGTTGGTTTAGTGATGAGATGAACGAGAAAACGCTACAGTTTTTGCAGCAGGAAGGCTGGATACATAGCATTTGTGATGAACCGCAGGCGGGGGTTGGGTCGGTTCCAACTGTTTTATGCCCTACAAGCAGCGATGCGACACTGGTTCGGTTTCACGGCCGAAATGCAGCCGGATGGAACAATTCCGGCAGCAAAGACTGGAGAGCAGTCAGGTATCTCTATCATTATAGTCGGGACGAATTGGAAGAGTGGAAAGAGAAGCTGGAATCCCTCACGCAGTCCACACGGGAGATCTGTGTGATCTTCAACAACAATTCTGGCGGCGATGCCGCAGTCAATGCTCTTGAATTAATGGAACTATTGGGGATGCTGGGCAAAGGTCTTACCTTTCCCGCATACCAATTGGATTTGTTTGAATTCGATTAAGGTGGGATAAGCAATGGATGAATTGTCGTCAGAACCACCATCCGGTGAATCGTCTTGGAAGCGCATCGTGTGGGTGATGGCTGCTGTTCAGTGCATGATGATGATGGCCTTTTCCAGTTCAAATCCTTTTTTAGCTTATTATATCGAACAATTGGGAGTTACAAATACAAAAAGTATCGACATCTTAACGGGTGTGATCCAAGGGGTCACACCTTTAATGGCGGCGCTCACCTCCCCTTTGTGGGGCTCAGTTGCGGATCGCAAAGGGCGCAAGCTAATGGTGATGCGCTCAACGATTGCGATTTCCTTTTTCACCTGCTTTATGGGTCTTGCTCATACTACATGGCAGCTTCTGATTATCCGCATGCTGCAAGGCTCGTTCAGCGGATTTTCCGCTGCGGCAATTGCGCTGGTGGCCACTTCAATTCCGGAAGAGCGATTGGGATTTTCGCTGGGGTGGATTCAATCGGCCGGCATGATCGGCTCCTTGGTGGGACCTTTGATGGGCGGAATTACCTCAGACTTTTTTCATCACAATTATCGGATGGTTTTTTATGTGACATCCGGGTTTGCGATGACCGCATTTCTGATGACTGCCTTCCTGGTGAAAGAAAAACGTCAGGTCGATGCAACTACTAAACGCAAACCGAACTTGATCGAACAGTTTAAATCGGTCCGTGAGTTAAAAGCGGTTCGGGCCATGTTTATTGTACTGTTTCTAACGCAATTTTCCGTTATGAGTGTGCAGCCGGTGCTGTCCGTGTTTATGAAACAGTTGACAGGAGGATCGGCTTATTTAGGTACGGTCGCCGGATTTGCGTTTGCGGTAACCGGGCTCGGAGATCTGATTGCATCGCCTTTTCTGGGCAAACGCAGCGATACGCTTGGCTATCGCAAGGTTCTCACGATCTGCATGACAGGGGCAGGGTTGTTTTATTTGCCGCAAGCGTTTGCGCACAACATCTGGGTCTTTGTGATATCGCGTTTCGGATTAGGGCTGTTTGTTGGCGGAATACTTCCGACAGCAAATGCTTTGGTTGGTCGGTTGACTCCAGCCAACCAGCGAGGTCAAGTATATGGATTTACATCGAGCGCTACGTTTTTAGGAAGTTTTGCCGGACCTCTATTGGGCGGCTTTGGTTCAGCGCTGTTCGGCATACGGGTCATGCTGGGCTGCACTTGTGCCTTGTATCTGTCCAATATGCTCTGGGAACGTTTTCGGGTCACTGATCCGACGCAGCATGTACAGCCTCAAACCGTGATTGCCAAGTAATGACAGCGGGAAAATGTTCTTCATACAAAACAAAATAGATGATAGAATGAATGATTAGGAGATGACAACAGTATGAAAACAATTGATAAACAAAAGGTTCAAGACCTCATACAAACATTTATTAACCAGGATATTTTCATGCACCTGGAAACCACAAACGGTGCTTATGCCGCTCATCGATCTGAATCGACTATGGCAGTGTGTGCATTTATTCGCAATGGCAATGTTCGGTTTCACAATGGTTCCATTGCAGGAGATGGCCCGTACCGGGTTGGACTGCAAATGGAGCAGGGATGGATTTACGCAGAAGGACTGACCGATTGGGAACTGGATGACGAAGGTCGACTGCTGTTAGCCGGGCACGATGAAGATGGACGTCTTGCAGTGTCGCTGGAACTAAGCTTAAAGCCCTTCCGCATGTAAGATTCATGTACTGACAAATACATTCCTCAGAACTCAAAGGAGAACCAATATGGAACGACATGTGTTAGTTGTACTTCCACATCCGGACGATGAATCATTTGGTACTGCAGGTGCAATAGCATTGTATACACAAGCGGGAATACCTGTTACCTATGTATGCGGCACCCTTGGTGAAATGGGGCGGAATATGGGCCGGCCATTTTTCGCCAATCGTGAAACGCTCCCTGCAGC
>JAQBPP010000032.1 GCA_028287455.1 Bacilli bacterium
AAATCAAATGGCCGAACGACATTTTGCTGAACGGTAAAAAGTGCTGCGGGATTTTGACCGAAAGCCGTTTGGCCCTTGGCAAGTTGTCCTACTATATAGTTGGAATCGGTGTGAATGTGAATCTGCCAGCCGAAGCGGTTCCGCTCGAGCTGCAAAGTGTGATTACCTCCATCGGAGGTGAAGCGGGCGAACCTGTTTCGCGTGTGAAACTGGTCCAAAGCATCCTGCAAGAGCTGGAAAAGTTCTATGAACTATTTATAAAGGAAGGGTTTTCCGCTATCAGGAATAGCTGGTTATCTTATCGAGTATCTGATGATTTATTAACCGCTGACATATACAGGGAGAGCGAACAAAGGTATACTGATGTAGAAGTGTAAGCATGGTATCCAATGGAACTATAGCAAACGACACTTTTGCAGTAAGGAAATCGCAAGTCGCCGTAAGTTACAATTGAAGCTTGTGGATATCTGCTCTGAGCCGGATTCGGACCGAGACAGACAAAGTTAATTTGAATTTGGCTGCTCTCAGAGTTCTTCTGGGAGCTTTTTGTTTATAAACAGGCGGATTGATCTCGAAGGAGGGTACAGGACGAATGGGTGAGGATAAACTGACCACGACCGGTTTTTTCAGAAAAAAAGAGCGGCAGGAAAAAATAGTGATGGTCACCGCTTATGATTTCCCCGGTGCGCAGGCAGCTGCGCAGGCAGGAGTGGATGTTGTGCTTGTGGGGGACTCGCTCGGTATGGTTGTACTGGGGTATGAGTCTACCGTGCTAGTGACGATGGAGGACATGATTCATCACAGCAAGGCGGTCAGGCGCGGTGCGCCGTCAGCTTTTATTGTCGCCGACATGCCTTTTCTCAGTTGTCACTTAGGGATTTCTGAATCCGTAAAAAATGCAGGGCGTCTGATTCAAGAGGGCGGCGCTGACGCTGTCAAAATCGAAGGAGGCAGAACGTCATTTGCTGCCATTGAGGCCATTTGCAATGCTCAAATTCCAGTTGTTGGACATCTTGGACTTACTCCCCAATCCGTTTACCAATTAGGCGGTTACAAGGTGCAGAGCAAGGATGAGCAAAGTGCGGCTACCACGATTAAAGAAGCGCGCAGGCTGCAGGAAATTGGTATTTTTATGCTGGTGATGGAATGTGTTCCGGCCGCTCTTGGCAGCTTTGTATCGTCAGATTTGCACATTCCGGTGATTGGCATTGGCGCTGGACAGGATTGCGATGGACAGGTATTGGTTTTTCACGATTTATTAGGGATTAAAACCGGAGATCTGCCGAAATTTGCCAAGCAGTATCAACAGTTGTTCCCGGAAATGGTGACAGGAATTGAGTCGTATGCGGCCGAAGTGCGCTCTGGTGCTTTCCCGTCCAAAGAGCAGCAGTATGAAGTCGCTGGTTACGAGATCCAAGATCTGATGAAACTAACATAAGACCATTCCTATTCCCTCAGAACAAGAGGAGCGTTCGATATGCAGTTGATAGAAACCATTGCAGGACTGCGCGAAGTGTTGGCAGAGGCGCGCAGGCAAGGCTTGAAAGTTGGATTGGTGCCCACGATGGGCTATTTGCATGAAGGGCATGCCTCGCTGATTACCCGGGCAAAAGAAGAGTGTGATGTGGTCGTCGTGAGCGTGTTCGTGAATCCTCTTCAATTTGGTCCGCATGAGGATTTAGACCGGTATCCGCGCGATCTTGAGCGGGATGCGCAGCTTGCCACCAAAAGCGGTGCGGCGATCTTGTTTCATCCAAGCGCTCAAGAAATGTATCCCAGTCAGGTTTTGACGACTGTTTCCGTGCAGCAGGTAACCGATCGGTTGTGCGGCGCGTCGCGCCCGGGACATTTCGATGGGGTTGCCACCGTGGTCTTGAAGCTGCTGAACATTGTGCTGCCTGATCGCGTCTACTTTGGGCTGAAGGATTATCAGCAGGTACGCGTGATCTCGCGTATGGTGTCCGATTTAAACGTACCTGTGCAGATCGTTCCATGTCCCACCATTCGTGAACCGGATGGGTTGGCCAAGTCCTCTCGCAATGTTTACTTAACTGCACAAGATCGGCAAGCGGCGCTTGTGTTGTCGAACAGCCTGCGTGAACTGCAGAAACTTGTCTCGGCAGGTGAACGAAATGCAGCGCTTCTTCAGAGCAGGTTAACTGAATGGATCAGCAGTGAACCACTTGCCCGCATTGATTATGTTGAAATATTGGACAGCGAGAAACTGGAACCCGTCAGCTGTGAGACAGCCGAAATTGTCGCTGCAGTTGCCGTTTATTTCGGCCAGACCCGTTTGATAGACAATGCAGTAATTGATGCAGAAGGGAGGCCGTTTTATGCTGCGGACTCTAATGAAATCAAAAATTCATCGCGCCAGGGTAACCGAAGCTAACCTTAATTATGTGGGAAGCATCACGATTGATGAGGATCTAATGGATGCCGTGGATATATTCGTAAATGAAAAATTACAAATTGTCAACAACAACAACGGCGCCAGATTTGAAACATATGTAATTCCAGGGCCTCGTGGCAGCGGTATGATTTGTTTAAATGGGGCAGCTGCAAGGCTGGTTCAGCCAGGTGATACTGTGATTATTATTTCGTATGCGCTCATGACGACAGAAGAAGCCAGCACACACCATCCGATCGTGGCGCTTATGAATCCGGACAACACGATCGACTCACTTATTCATGAGGTTCATAGCACGTATAGCCAATGAAATTAGGGTAAAACTGTCTCTCATAAGGGGGCAGGACCAGATGTTTGATGCGACTTTTCAAGACTTGTTCCGGGCGGTTGATCGAATCGAACAAGGGCTCATCAACAGCGATAGAGAGCAGCGTGAATTATTGACTGAGGAACTGTCGCTGCTGCGCAGGGCATGCGATCAATATATGGAGAAATGGCTGCAATTTGAAGAGCGAGTATTCGAATTGTGTGAGAACTTTGATTTACAGATAGATTCAGGGCCTCAGCTGTCCTTTAGTAAAAAATGGCTGGACGCACATGCTGACGAGCCGGCTGCGGCGCATTCTCCAAACGCCAGTGGAGCAGCGTCAGCAGAGCAAGACATGGATCAACAATTTGTGCTTCCGGCGATGGCCAGCGGCGAAGCAGCTCAGCTTTTTCGCTCTGGCCTGGGTTATTTCGACCTGCTCCTGTTTGATCAGTCGATCGAACAGATGGAGCAGGTTTTGTTGTTAAATCCGGATCTTATGGTGGCCCGCATTTATCTGGCACTTGCTTATTTGGCCAAAGGGGACCATGAGAAATGCGAATCGCATCTGCAATTTGTGTCGATCCTGGAACAAGACCCATTGCTGCTGGCTACCTCAGCATCGGCCAAAGCACAAATCGCCGCCAGAGTCGGCGATTATGAACAGGCAATCCGTTTGTTCCTGCAAGCATTGGAGCACGAGCCGCAATTAAAGGACATTCATTATAATCTCGGCGTGTGCGAGTGGCACAGGCAAAATTATAAAGATGCAATTCATTATCTGACGCTGGCTGTAGAAATCGAGCCGGGTGACTGGCAGTCCTTCCAATTGACGGCCAGATGCCTGCTGCGCCTGGGTCGAATGCAGCAGGCAACTGAAGCCCTGGAAAAAGCGCGCAAATTAAACCCCGCATATCCCCCGCTGCTG
>JAQBPP010000133.1 GCA_028287455.1 Bacilli bacterium
ATCACAGACAAGATGCACCCCTTTAGTCAGAAACACCTTTTTCCCTTCCAAAGAATGGTCCAACGCGCGCACAGCATCGCTCCATGGCCCCGTCGCGTTGACGATGGTCTTCGCATAAAGGGAATAAGCAGTCTGGGTGATTTGATCACGCACGCAGGCGCCAA
Organism: Bacilli bacterium; assembly: GCA_028287455.1. Lineage (GTDB taxonomy): Bacteria > Bacillota > Bacilli > Tumebacillales > JAQBPP01 > JAQBPP01. Next base: position 165 of record JAQBPP010000133.1, read on the forward strand.
CACACTTGCCAGATTCGTAAATCAGGTCAGATGCCTGCGCGTAGTTCACCGCCAGCGTCCCTGCGGCCACAGCCGATTTAATAATTTCAAGCGTCAACCGCGCATCGTCTGTTCGGTATTCATAGTAGGATCCTGCGCCGATCAAATCGTCAGTCAGCAGCAATGGCTCTTGCTGGATGGTTTCTGCACGGGTTAACATGGTTCTTCGTTCTGCTTTATCCACACCGGCTAAACGATCATAGAGAAATAATCCTGCCGAAGTTGTAAACGGTCCATACGCATTTCCTTTATAGATAGGAAGCAGCATTGGCAGGGGGGTAACCAGATGCGGCAATCTGTGATGCAGAAGGGTGCGCTCGCGGCCAACTTCCCTTACCAATCGCATTTCTCCTTGTTTCAAATAGCGAAGCCCGCCGTGAATCAGTTTGGTGGAGCGGCTGCTGGTGCCTGATGCAAAATCATTCATTTCGACCAGGCCCGCTTTCATTCCGCGCAAACTTGCATCCCAGGCAATACCGGCGCCGGTTATGCCACCGCCTAAAATCAACACATCCAAAATTGAGCCAGACATTTCCTGCAGACAAGCGGTGCGACTGGATGCGGAAAACAGATTGCTCATGTGGTTCACTCCATTTCCACCTACTGTTCTTGTGAAAATATTGTTCAAGGTCAATCTTATTGTTGTGGCAAGCTGCTGCCACTCGCTGTTGAGCCTGCAAATTGCGTATGATAAAGGCCCGCGTAACGACCTCCCAATTTTAGCAGCTCAGTATGTGTTCCTTGCTCCGTTAGCTTCCCTTTATCCATTACAAGGATTTTGTCAGCTTTTAAAACCGTGGATAACCGATGAGCAATTACCAAAGTCGTCCGGTTTTTTTGCAAGCCTTCTAACGCTGACTGTACATAGACTTCAGATTCCGAATCAAGATGGGAGGTCGCTTCATCCAGTATCAGTATGTTCGGATTCTTCAGGATCGCTCTGGCAATGGCCAGCCTTTGCCTTTCTCCGCCAGACAGACGGTGGCCGCGCTCGCCAACTATCGAATCGTATCCATCAGGAAGTGACAGGATAAAATCATGGATAAATGATTGACGGCATGCTTGTTCGATTTCCTCCTGGTTAGCGTCATCGCGGGCAAACAGTAAATTATCGCGAATCGTCGCATGGAAGAGAAATGACTCTTGCGTCACATATGCGATTTGTTCCCGCAGGGATTGGAGATTGATTTGTCTGATATCCAATCCATCAATCTCCAAATGTCCCTCATCTGGATCGTATAACCTGCCAATCAGATTGATCAACGTTGATTTGCCTGCTCCGCTGTGACCCACAAGCGCAACAAGTTGACCAGGTTTAATCTCAAAGGTAATGTTTTGCAAAGCATGCTGTTCCTTTTGATAGGAGAAGGAGACGCTACGAAACGCCAGATGGCTGCTTACCGTCGAGATGGTTCTCGCGTTAGGGTGATCCGAAATTTCCGGTTTAAGATCCAGATATTCAAAAATCCTTTTAAATATCCCAAGAGCAGTAGTCACATCCACGTGTAAATTCAGCAGTGACGTAATAGGTCCATAAAGCCGGTTTAAATATGCGGCAAAAGCTATGATTCCGCCCAAGGTCATGCTGCCCTTCATGACAAAATATCCGCCGTAAAGGTAAATAATCGCTGTTCCCAGTGGATTTAATAAATTCATAAAGAGATTGTACCAGCGGCCAACGAGATTTAGTTTTAATTCAAGCTGCATTGATTTTTGATTTAACTGTGTGAAACGTTTCTCTTGTAATGATTCCCGACCGAAGATTCGTGTTAGCATTGCACCAGATACGCCAAATATTTCGGCCAAATGCGCTGACATTTGTCCGGCGATTATTCTCGTTTCAGCCCTCAATTGTTTACGGGTATTTGCGACTTTACGCACGGGAAACACAAACACAGGTAAAATACACAAAGAAATACAGGCTAACTTCCAGTCGAGACGAAACAGAATAAATGCGGAACTGAAAATAACTACCACCTGTGAGATTGCGCTGACAATGGTACCTGTAACCACCCCTTGCACAGCTTGCACATCACCTGTTAAACGTTGGATAATCTCGCCAGAACGTGAATTTGTAAAAAATGAAATCGATTGTTTTTGAAGATTGGATAACAATGCATGGCGAAGATCAAACATCACTCCCTGACCAACTTTGTTATTCAAATAGTTTTGAGTTACACCCAACAAACCGTTAAGCATCGGAAGTCCTACCATTAATCCAACCATTTTAAATAAAAGCGCATAATTGGCGTGTGGAATCGCTTTGTCGACGATTTCTTTCATCACCAGTGGTGGTCCGAGACCAACAAACGCAGAAGACAACGCCAAAACCAGGATGATCGACAACTGTGCCCAATAGTGTTTGAACAGGCCGAGCACACGTGTAAGTTTCACTTCCTTAAGTGTTGCTTTCGGAGCATTCGACGCGGCACCTCCTCCCAATTTCCCCAAGCGCTTTCACAACTGATCTGCTGCGAGAAATTTCAATTTGAAGTATAACAAATACACGCGCGTTTGAGTTCATTTACTGTACTCTTCCGCTTAATCCCCGTCAAAATAATTAATTTGCATAGCTTCCCGAACTTCTCGCATCGTTTCCTTGGCAATGGCTCTTGCCCGCTGCGTTCCAGCCAATAAAATTTCATCCACACGTTTGGGATGATCCACATATTCACGCCGCCTTTCCTGCATGGGACCGAGCAAATCGACGATATTCTGACTAAGCAGCTGTTTGCATGCGGAGCATCCAATTGTCCCCTTTGTACAGCTCTCCTTGATTTCATTTGCCCC
>JAQBPP010000195.1 GCA_028287455.1 Bacilli bacterium
TCGATCATTTTCTGTTTGAATCCAAACAAGGGTATTGTGATCATTTTTCAACTGCTATGGTCATCCTTGCGCGCAGTTTGGGAATTCCCGCCCGGTGGGTCAAAGGATATACGGCAGGAGCTGTTCAGCAAACAGATCAGGAGCAAATGCTAAATGATCCGAATGCGAGCACGGTCGCAGAAGGACCTGGAGTGTATACCATCTTAAACTCCGATGCCCATTCGTGGGTAGAGGTCTATTTTCCTGGCTTTGGCTGGATACCGTTTGAACCGACCAGCGGCTTTAGTTTGCCTAAAATTGTCCCGGATTCACAACTGGTGGACCTGCCGGCTGCCGCAGCGCCTGCAGCACAAACCGCACAAAAGAGCACAGTTTCTATTGCCACCCAACCCCTTTTAGCAGCTGTTTTCCTGCTGCTGATTGCACTAATTGTATATAGCCTGGTGTCAAGAACCTCTTTGTTCTTCAATTTAAGCTATTTCATTCAGCGACGACGGGCAATCAGCCGTAAGCAACGAGTGACACTGGAGTTCCGCAAATTAGTTTACAGTATGAGGCGCAAAGGGATGTTGTATTTGGCCTATGAAACGATGCGGGAAACATTTGAACGATGGGTAGTGGTTCGCCCAACTCTTGAGCCGCATCTATCGGATTTGCTGTCTATTTTGGAAAAAGCAAAGTATACTCAGGCAGACATAACAACAGCCGAATTATCTCAAGTGGTGGAATTAGTTAAAAGAGTTTGTAATAACCACGGCGGCCTTGGCAGAAAATAAATTTCACACTAATCAAAACCAGTTAAGGGGCACATCAAATGGCGAAGGCCGTGTTAACTGCAAGGCGAAAGAAGCGTTTGGAACAGGGGAATCCCTGGGTATATCAAAATGAGATTGACCGCATGGAAGGGACAGCGAACCCTGGCGATGTGGTTGACATTTATAACCATCAGGGGCACTTTTTGGCAAAAGGTTCTTATAATCCAAATTCGCAGATTTGCATTCGTGTTCTGGCTTACGATCAGAAGGAACAGATCAATCAAAGCTTCTTTGAAAAGAGGTTTCGCGCGGCGCTTGATTTGCGCAGAAGATTCCTGGACGATGTGAATGCGTTTCGTGTCATCTATGGTGAGGCCGATTTTTTGCCGGGGCTGATCGTTGACAAGTATGCAGATGTGCTGGTAATCCAGGTGCTATCGCTTGGCATGGAAGTTTTTAAAAAGGAGATAGTACAAGGACTGCGAAACGTCCTGCAGCCGCAAGGGATTTTTGAGCGCAGCGATGTGAAAGTGCGCGAGTTGGAGGGCCTCGCTCAAACCACTGGCTGGCTTTTGCAGCCAGACCACGAACAATTGCTTGCGGGCAAAGTAGAAATTCGAGAGAATGGCCTAAAGTTAGTCGTTGATTTTATCCATGGACAGAAAACGGGCTATTTCTTCGATCAACGGGAGAACCGGGCTGCGATCGCACCGCTTGTGCGGTTTGCTGTCGATGAGAAACCGCGCGTCGACCAACGCTTTCGGCCAGAAGAGTTGGCACAGTTGTCAAACGAAGGGCAAACTGTCAAAGGAACTCGCCGGGGGGCTGATGTACTCGAATGCTTCTCCCATACCGGCAGCTTCACCGTACACGCTGCAGCGTATGGGGCAAATTCAGTCACTTGCCTCGATATCAGCGAGCTTGCGATCGACACCGCGATCCAGAATGTGAAATTGAATGGGTTCGAAGAGCGTGCGCAGTTTGAGTTTGTCGTGGCAGACGCGTTTGAGCAGCTTCGATCCTGGAGCGAAGAAGGACGTTTATGGGATGTAGTGATGCTCGACCCTCCGGCGTTTGCCAAATCAAAACAGGCCGTGCAGGGCGCCTGCCGCGGTTATAAAGAGATCAACCTGCGGGGCATGAAGCTGGTTAAAAACGGGGGCTATCTGGTCACGTCCTCCTGTTCCTATCACATCAGTGCTGAGCTGTTTCAGGGTGTCATTGCACAGGCTGCTGTTGATGCCAGGAAGATTCTTAGATTAATCGACTTCCGGACAGCAGGCAAAGATCATCCGCAACTTCTCGGCGTAGACGAGGGGAATTATTTGAAGTTTGCGATCTTCGAGGTCACAGATCGTGGCTAATCCAGTCTCAAATACACAGATCGCGTTTCTGTTGCGTCATCTTGCTGGTATGCTTGAAATTGTGGGAGAACAGGATTTCAAAGTGAGAGCTTTTGAACGCGCAGCAACTGCGGTGCTGCAGTCGAAATCTTCAATGGAAGAACTGGTTAAAGAGCGGAGAATTCATTTGCTGCAAGGCGTTGGCCGAGGGATCGCCGAGGTAATCAGCGAATATGTCGAGACTGGGGAAAGCACGCTATTGCATGAACTCGAGCAGCAAATCCCAGCTGAGTTGCAGGAAATCCTGCTGCTGCCAGGGATCGGCCCGAAGTCATTGCAGCGTTTTCAGCGTGAATTAGGCATTCGATCCCTGGACGACTTGCAAAACGCGTGCGAGTCGCACCGCGTACGTGCCTTAAGCGGTTTTGGAGCTCAGAAAGAAGAGCGGATTCTGGAGACGATCAAGAGTTATCGTTCAGCCAAACGCCATATTTCAGTAGGGATTGTTTATCCCTTCGCGGAACTATTGGTGAATCATCTCACCAAGTGGGAACATGTCAATCACGCGACGATTGTTGGATCGGTCAGGCGGATGACTGAAACGGTCCAAAATGTTAATTTGTTGGCTGCCGCGTCAATTAACGATCACCCTCACATAATCGAACGCTTTGTACAACTTCCTTTGATCAAAGTGGTCCACGAGCAGAAAGACGACTACTGCAGCACAGTTATGCAAGTTGGGAAACGTGACATACCAGTCGATTTAAGATTGGTAAGTCCTAACCTATATGGCTTGGCGATGATCCAATATACGGGCTCCACGTCTCATGTGGCTTCTTTGGTGCAACGAGTCAAACCGGACGAATCCAATCCTGACACGTTTACAAATGAGACTGACACGTATCAGTACTTTGGTTTGCCCTGGATCCCGCCTGAACTGCGCGAAGGTACAGGAGAAATTGAAGAATCAGAGCGAGGATCTTTACCTGAGCTGGTTAACGCAAATGATATTCGTGGCGATTTGCATGTGCATACGAATTGGAGCGATGGGGATTATTCGCTTGAGGACGTTGCCCGAATGGCGCGTACATTAGGCTATCACTATATAGCGATTACCGACCATTCGCGCAGCTTGGCAATTGCAAGTGGTTTAACTATCGAAGCGATCAAACGGCAGCAGGATCAAATCCGCAAGCTTAATTTGAGTTGGAATGACTTTTCCATTTTCGCTGGGGTGGAACTGGAGATTCTGGCGGATGGCAGTCTTGATTATCCGGATGAGGTATTAGCCGAACTGGATTTCGTTGTTGCTTCGGTGCATTCTGCGTTTAAACAGTCGCAAGAGCAAATGACCGCCCGGCTTGTAGCTGCGATCAGAAACCCATTTGTCCATTTGATTGGACATCCTTCCGGTCGACTCCTATCCAGGCGGCCTTCTTACGCGTTTCATCTGGATGAAGTATTGCATGCGGCGGCAGATACAGGTACTGCGGTAGAACTGAATTGCTCGCCTAACCGTCTAGACTTGAATGAACATTCGCTGAGAAAGGCCAAACAATATGGGGTGAAGGTTGCCATCAATACAGATTTTCATCACCGAAATGAGTTTTTGAATATGCGCATTGGGGTAGGAATGGCGCGCAGGGCGTGGCTCGCTCCTCAGGAGGTCATCAATACCTGCAGCGTTTCAGAAGTTATGAAATTCGCAGCCGACAAGAAGAATCGTGTTGGGAGCGCTCTGTGATTGGAGCGCTCCTTTACACGCTATCAGGCAGGTTGATTATTGAAATCGAGCCGATTGTTCAATTCGTTCGTGGATTTCGGTCGGTGTCAATCCTTCCGCATTAATGACAGGGCAGTTGATTGCCACATTTTGAATGCCCATTACATTTTGATCGGCTCCCGAAATCACTACTGCTGAGTAGTCAGAGTTTGCTGCTCCCAAATTGGCATCATCTAATGAATCTACTTGATAACCTTGGTTCTTTAGATAATCAGAAACAGGGGACAAATTGTCTTCGACAGCTACCCTCATCCGGATAACCTCCTTTGTAGTCTACGACTGCTAGTATTTCCCGGTGCGCTGGGTTCGATTCCTGTCGCCTCCACAATCACCTGCAAGCCAATGCCCTAGTGGTATTGGTTTTTTTGTGCTAAATTATAGTAGAAATGAGGAATTTTTCAGGATTGGGGCAGACTAGATTATGACCAGGATCTCAGTGCTCATCGCCTTCCTGCTTTTCATTGGATGCTCTGCTCCTGGTACAGCTGTCAGCAGCACCACATATAATCATTCACCTATAAACTCAGACAACCAACCTAACTCACTGACTACTGCAGAGCCAGACCAGCAAAATCAAATTGACCAAACTGATACATCTTCCACGTCAAATCCTAATACAATCGACGTAGCTGCTCAATGGCAAGAGCCGGAGCTTCTATATGGATGTGAAGTGACAAGCGTATCAATGCTGCTGGATGCCGCGGGTCACCCTGTCGATAAAATGGAATTAGCAGACCAGGTGCCTAAGGATCCCACTGCTGAAGTGAAGGCGGACGATGGAACAATCCTGTCCTGGGGAGATCCGGATACAGGTTTTGTGGGGGATATTACCGGTGACAATGACGGATACGGCGTGAATCACGGTCCGATTGTTAAATTGGTCAATCAGTACCTGCCTGGCAAAGCGCTCGATCTGACAGGATCGCCTTTTAATAAGATTTTGGATCAAGTGGCCAGTGGAAAACCAGTTGTGGTTTGGACAACGGTCGATTTCACTCCTACTGATGTATGGGTCAGCTGGCAAGGCCCAAATGGCCCTGTGAACATAACATATAATGAACATGCTGCGCTTTTGGTGGGGTTTAACGACGGGGAAGTGTTCGTCAATGATCCGCTCGACGATACTGCTGCCAAAGCAGTGGACCGCGAATCTTTCATGCAGTCGTGGGAGCAGTTGGGAGAACAGGCAGTAAGTTTTAACTAGTAAGGAGATTGACCGTGGAGAACACGCAGCAAGGGGAGTTCGACTTAATTGTGGTTGGAGGCGGACCATCCGGTTTGATGGCTGCTGCCGCCGCAGGAGAATTTGGCGCCAAAGTACTGTTGATCGATAAAGGGGATCACCTGGGTCGCAAGCTTGCGATTTCCGGAGGCGGTCGCTGCAACGTGACAAATGCAGGGGATGCGGAGTCGATTATTAAGAATATACCGGGAAATGGGCGGTTTATGTACAGCCCTTTTTCGGTTTTTGATAACTATGACATTATCGCGTTTTTTGAAAAGCTCGGTATCAAGCTCAAAGAAGAAGATCGGGGACGCATGTTCCCTGTTTCGAACAGGGCTAAAGACGTCGTGACTGCATTGATCGGGCATGTACAAAAATTAGGCGCAACAATTCGTATCAATTCACCTGTTCGCGATATTCTTTATGAACATAATCGAGTAAGCGGTGTTCTGTTAAGGTCTGGGGAACAATTGTATGCGTCCGCAGTCATCGTTGCGGTAGGCGGCATGTCTGTGCCGAAAACAGGTTCTACAGGTGATGGTTATGCGTGGGCACGCGAAGCCGGTCATACCCTTGTTGATTTATATCCAACCGAGGTGCCGATTCTGCTGAACGACAGTTTTATCGAAGACCGTTCACTTCAGGGACTTTCTTTGAGAACTATTAAACTCTCTGTTCACCATCCGCTGAAAAACAAGCTGATTGTTGAGCATGAAGGAGATATGATTTTCACTCATTTTGGAATTTCGGGTCCTGCAGCGCTCAGGTGCAGTCAATTTATTGTAAAAGCGTTAAAACAGTTTGGAGTACCCGAAGTGCCGATGACGATTGATTTGGCTCCTGGAAAAAGTGTAGAACAAGTACGGCTTGAAACGCTCGAACAAACGAAACTGGAACCGAAGAAATCCATCAAGAATGTTTTGAAGCATTATTACCCAGAGCGTTTGGTGGGCCTTTTGCTAACCTTATCTAACTTAAAAGAAGAAACCACCTATGCGCATCTGCCGAAAGTGGCACTGGATCACTTTGCTGATTTGATCAAAGGATTTCCTCTGCATGCGTCGGGAACTTTATCAATTGAAGAAGC
>JAQBPP010000309.1 GCA_028287455.1 Bacilli bacterium
ATGCACCCTTTCCAATAAAACCAGATACACCGCATAGGTCACAGCAGACAACAGCCCTAACAAGTAGCCAATGGTCGTGGCAGACGATCCAGCTGCCGCACTGCCTGCTGCACCTTGTCCTTGCAGCTTCACTGCACAAATCGTGCCGATTAAGATCAACAGCACTGACAGCCACTGCCGCATAGAGGGCATCACACGCGTCACGACTGAATGGATCACAACTACCATCCAGGTGAATTGAAACAACAACACGATGCCAATGGAGGAAGAAACAAACTGGAGCGCTTCATAATAGAAGATCGTGGTGCCTGACGAGACTATCCCGAGGATCACTAACAGGGCCACCGATTTGCGAGTTAATTTACGATAGTGATTTCGATAAAAATGAGCAGCAGCAAACACCAGCACGAAGCTGATGAGAAACTGGCCCATCGTCACTGCCTGTGGGTCATACCCATCCTGATAGGCTAACTTCACTAACGGAGACAGCAAGCCATAACAGCTTGCACCGATCAATACGCTGACAATTGCATTTCGGCGGGTCAACCAGATGCCCTCCCCTAAATGCTTTCCAGCGCGCGCAGCCCAAGCAGTGTCAAACAGCGCCGAATGACAATTCGTGCCGCCGCCACTAACGCCAGTTTCTGCTGCATCTCTTCCGGCGTGCCGTCCACAATCCGGGTGCTGTTGTAATACCGGTTGAATTGCTGGCAAACGTCAATTACGTGTTTAGCGACCACTGAAGGGTCATAGTTTTCTTTGGCCCGATCAAGCGCATTCGGCAATCGGCCGAGCAGCTTCACCAGAGACCATTCGACATCGCCGGTAAGTGTGCCTCCCGAAAGCTTGATGCGTTGGCCTTCTGTTTGCTGCAGACCCGCTTTGCGCAAAAGAGAAGACGCTCTGGCATACGTATACTGCACATACGGCCCTGTTTCTCCTTCGAAGTTCAAGGCCTCTTCCCAGGTGAATGTCACATCATGGAGGCGATTGTTTTTCAAATCGTTAAACACAATCGCTCCGACGCCGACCGCTTGCGCCACTTCCACGCGGTTTTCCATCTCCGGGTTCTTTTGATCAATAATTTCTGCGGCAGTTTCAATCGCCCTTTGCAGCACATCCTCGAGAAAAACGACCTGCCCTTTGCGTGAAGACAGCTTTTTCCCTTCAAAACGAAGTATGCCAAAGGGGACATGCACACAGCGCTCGGCCCAATCGTGTCCCATTTTCCGCAGTACCGCAAACACTTGATCGAAATGCAGCTTTTGCTCCGCCCCAACAACGTATAACAGCCGATCTGCCTTCATCACATCATGCCGGTACAGCGCGGCAGCTAAATCCCGCGTTGGATAAATGGTGGCTCCATCTGACCTGAGAATCAGGCAAGGCGGCATGTTTTCGTCATCGAGCATCACAACGTCTGCGCCCTCGCTGCGCGTAAGCAAATTTCGCGCACGCAACGCGTCAACTACAGCATCTGTTTGATCTATGTAGAAACTTTCGCCTTTGAACGTGGTAAAAGAAACGTCTAACAGGTTGTAAATTTTCTTAAATTCTGCCAGCGAGATGTCAATAAACTTCTGCCAAATTTGCACTGTGTCCGGATCGCCGTCCTCCAGCGCTTTGGAAGCAGCACGCGCCTGATCCTCAAGCGACGGATCCGCCTCGGCAGCAGCATTCACCCTGACATACATCTCGAGCAGCTGCTTGATCGCGTCTTCCTGCAGGTTGTATTCACTGCCCCACATCCGGTAAGCCACAATCAATTTGCCGAAGCTGGTGCCCCAATCCCCGATATGGTTGATGCGAATGACGTCATAGCCTAAAGTTTCGTAAATATTGGCGATTGCGTTTCCGATCATCGTCGAACGCAAATGAGAAATGGCAAACGGCTTCGCGATATTCGGCGAAGAGTAGTCGACGGCGACCGTCTGGCCGTTTCCTTCTTGTGATGCAGCATATTGGTCGCCTTTGGCAAGAATTTCATTTAAAGTCGTTTCCGTCAGCACATCTCTGCGAAAGAAAAAATTGATATAACCGGCCGCAGGTACGACCCGCTCGACGGCGCCATCTACAGTCAATTTCGTCTGTAAGGAGTTTGCCAGCTCAACCGCAATGACAGGAGGAGCTTTGCGCAATGTCTTGGCCAATTGAAAACAAGGAAAGGCGACATCCCCAAATTCCTCATTTGCAGGCGTCTCCAATAACCCTTCGATTTGCTCTAAACTGAGCGACACTTCCTTGGCCAGCATAGCCGACACGCTACTTCGAAACATAGCAAATCCTCCCTATCGACCTCAAAACAGTAGTTGGTTCAAAATCCTATCGAAGCAGCACCAATTTGTCAAGCGCGCGGCTGCTTTCAGGGCAGCAAGCTACTGCTCGAACGCTTTTGCCGCAATATCGGTGCGATAATGCATGCCCGGAAACGACAACTGCTTCACCTGCTCATAGGCGCGGCCGACCGCTTCCTGCAGGGTTGACCCAAGCGCCGTGACGCCTAACACGCGTCCCCCTGCTGTGATATACCCTTTGCTGTCAGCAGCAAGCGCAGTTCCCGCATGATAAATGAAGCTGCCAGAACGTTCGGCGAGCCGTGCTGGTGTTTGGGTGTTCGTTTTCAGTCCGTCGATGACAGCCCCCGTTTGCGGAGCAGCCGGGTAACCCGGAGTTGCCACTACGACGCATACAGCTGCCTCGTCTGTCCACTGCAGGGTGACATCCTCCAGTGTGTGCTGGCAGACCGCCAGGCAAACATCCACCAAATCGTTTTGCATCCGCGGCAAAATGACCTGCGATTCCGGGTCGCCCAGGCGAGCGTTGAATTCGATCACCTTCGGCCCCACCTCAGTCAGCATCATGCCCGCGTACAAGACTCCGGAAAAAGGAGTCCCTACATCAACCAACGCCTGTGCCATTGGCCGCAAAATGGTCTGTTCGATTTGCAGCAGCAGCGCTGCCGATACTGCAGGTACTGGGGAATACGCGCCCATACCTCCCGTATTCGGACCTTCATCCCCATTGTGCAGCGGTTTATGGTCTTGCGCAGGCTGCATGATTTTCACCACGGTGCCGTCGACAAAAGCCATCACACTGGCTTCCTGGCCCGTGAGAAACTCCTCGATCACTACCTGATTGCCAGACTCGCCAAAGATCTTTTCTTCCATTATTGTGTGCACAGCATCTTCAGCGTCTGCCCGGTTTAGAGCGACGACAACACCTTTGCCGGCCGCTAATCCATCTGCTTTCACCACAACTGGAATCGTGCACGTTTGCACGTAATCAAGTGCGGATGCGGCATCGGTAAATGTGCGATAAGCCGCAGTTGGAATGCCGGCTGCTTCCATTAACTTCTTCGCATGCGCCTTGGAGCCTTCCACCAAAGCGGCCTGTCGATTTGGACCAAAAAC
>JAQBPP010000201.1 GCA_028287455.1 Bacilli bacterium
CTCACACAAGTGAGCAAAAGAGCGGCAGTTGGGCGCTGATCGATACAGGATGCAGCACACCCGAGACGCGCTCATTTTGGCAAGCTGCTTTGAATGACTACGGTATCAGCAGAGGAAATTTATCTGATGTCTATATCACCCATTACCATCCAGATCATGTCGGTCTAGCAGGATGGCTGCAGCAAGAGTATAGCGCTGAAGTACATATGTATGGTCCGGATCGGGATTGGACGTTTATGCAATGGGAAGGTATTGAGGAGCAAGCACAGTTAGTGGAGAAACTGTTCAGGCAAAACGGCTGTCCGCAAGAGCTTGCGGTCAACATCCGCAGACAGGCTGCCTCTCAACAGGACCATGTTCTGCCATTGCCGGAAAACGTTATGGAACTTGCGCTAGGCGAGCAAATTGAACTAGCCGGTTGTGTTTATGAAGTGATGTGGGTGCCAGGCCATGCAGACAGCATGATTGCTTTGTGGAATCCCCATGACCAGGTATTGATTTCTGCCGACAGCATTCTTCCGCAAATTACGCCAAACGTGAGTCTGTGGCCGCGCTGCAGACCCAATCCGCTCGATGACTTCTTAGCAACCCTGGATAGAATCCGCAACTTAAACCCGCAGTTGACGCTGCCCGGACATGGTCAGCCGATGCTTAATACTGCGGAACGCGCTAACGCCATCACCCTGCATCATGAAAAACGCATAGCCGATCTGATGACACTCATTGACAGCGGGCTCAGTACGGCATATGACATTGCCTGCAGTTATTTTCGACTCGAGAGATTGACCGCACACCAAATCCGGTTTGCATTAGCAGAAACATTGGCGCATCTGGAATACCTGGTGTTTAACGGAAAACTAGTGAAAACAGATGGCGGCGTCGTTCGCTATCGTCCCCAAGCAGGGTCCTCTATTCACCTCATCAATCCGTAGTCCCCTCGTTCGATAAAGGAGAGAGTCATTTGAATGTTAAAGCTTTGCTTGCGGTGACCGTGACTTTGCTGTTCTGGTCCTCTGCATTTGCCGGCATTCGGCAAGCGCTGGATGGAGGGTACTCACCCGGTCATGTAGTACTGATACGTTTTTTAAGCGCGTCTGCAGTATTTGCAGTTTATGCCCTGATCACACGGATGAAGCTTCCAGAACTGCGTGATTTGCCGCGAATTTTAATGCTCAGTTTGGTCGGAGTCACACTGTACCACACTACGTTGACATATGGGGAGCTGTCTGTTCCTGCTGGTATTACGAGTCTGATTATTGCTTCAGCACCGACGTTTACTGCGCTGATCGCCGCCATCTATCTCAAAGACCGATTATCCGCCAAAGGCTGGCTTGGAATCGTGATCGGCTTCCTTGGAATTGCACTCATTTCGTTCGGTTCTGGCCACTCGCATTCATTTACTATCGGCGCGTTGATCATATTGTTTTCGGCGCTTTGCAGCGCTGTCTTTTTTGTGCTGCAAAAGCCGCTGTTTGCAAAATACAGTCCCATCGACTTAACCATTTATTTTACCTGGTTAGGAACGCTGCCGATGCTAGTGTTCTCGCCAGGTTTGTTCACCCAACTAGTTCACGCCCCGTCCGCTGCCACCTGGTCTGCGATTTATATCGGTGTATTTCCCGCGGCGATCGCAAACGTCGCTTGGGCGATTGCCCTGTCCGCAGCACGTACCAGCATCGTTTCCACTGCGCTTTATATCAATCCTGTGCTCGCCGTTTTTATCGCGTGGATCTGGTTAGGCGAAGTGCCGCACCCCTTTGCCCTCGTGGGTGGAGCCATTACCATTACTGGAGTCGTGATCGTGAACCTGTGGGGAACTGCGAAGCAGCGGGTGAGGATCACTTCGACTAATCAAGATTCCAAACTTCTCCACAAATAAAAAACCGCGTAAGCCTCCCAGTCTCTCCACGAAGAAAACAGCTGCCGGATTTCTTGTTCGCTTGGTTTCTGTGCTCTATTCAGTTGCTGCCTAAGCGCATTCTGCAGGCCAGCGTCACCAATCGGAAACGCCGACGGATCGCGCAAACACCTCATCAGCACATAATGCGCCGTCCAGGGTCCGATGCCGCGAATGGCGAGCAATTGCTGTTCGGCAGCTTTGAAATCCCCTGTTGCGAGAAGTGCCTGTTTGGATAGCGTGCCGCTTTCGATAAGCTTTGCAATACCGAGCAGGTATTCTGCTTTCTTTCCTGTAAACTGCAGATTCTTCAAATCATTGACAACAACCCCGATCATCTGCCGCGGCTGCGGAAAGAGCCAATAGGTTTTCCCGTTCCACTCGACATGCTTGCCAAACGTTTCAACGAAACGCTTCTTTAACGTATAGGCGAACTTCAGATTGATCTGTTGTCCAATCACAGCCCAACAGAGCGCTTCGAACAAATCCTGGATACCCACGATTCGCAGGCCGAAATAATCGGAGGTCAATCTGGATAGCAATGGATCGTCATTGGCCATGTTGTAGAACGGTGCAAGATCTCGATTGAAATCGAACCATTCCAGCACTAAATTCACAGTGCCTTTATAAATTGAAGGACTGTGGGGTGTGATGTCAGCAAAACGTATTTGGATGGAAGAAGTAGAGTTTTCGCTGATCTCAATCAATACGGTTTCCCGTTCTATCTCAAACAACTTGTAAATCTTATTCTCTTCTACTTGATGCAGACATTCCTCAGTTGATCTCGACAGATACTTCAGTGTTTCCGCAAAGCTGAATTCAGCAGGTGTGGATAAAGTTATAGTTCCCGAACGTTCATCAAAACTGAAATCGAGCATGTCCTTTTTTTGTATACGCATAAAATCCCTCCAATTGCAGAAGCCTCTCTTTCACATCGAGACCGCCTCTGAATCCCGTCAATGCTGCATTCTTGCCGATCACCCGATGACAGGGTACAACGATGGGGATCGGGTTGGCTCCGTTCGCAGTACCTACGGCCCGAACAGCAGCAGGACTGCCCACCGCTTCAGCGATGTCTGAATAGCTGCGCGTCTGGCCGTGGGGAATTCCAGTTAAAGCTTGCCATACGGAGGTTTGGAATGCGGTACCATGCAGATCGAGCGGGAGTGAAAACGCTGTTCGGGTTCCATCGAAATATTCCACAATCTGCTGGACATATTCGGTAAGCTGGTTTTGATCCTCCATCAGCTCAGAACTTGGAATGTGTTTAACCACCCAATTGCTTAATCGGTCAAATGATTCGTGAGGCCAATTGATGCGGCATAAACCTCTGTTTGTCGCAGCCAGATACACCGGTTGATTTTGGAAAATTGCATGTGTAAAGGTTCCCCAGTACACTCCAGTGGAAGTTCTACCCATGTTACGACAGCTCCTTTCAAAAAAAGTAATGTTCAGCGGATTTTTCCGCGGTATTCATTCGGTGTGCAGCCGACCGTTTTTTGAAAAACAACTGAAAAATGAGATACACTGCGAAAACCGACTTCCACGGCAATTTCCGCAATCGCTTGTTCATTCTGTACCAGAAAACGCTTCGCTGCTTCCATCCGAGTATGAAGCAGCTGCTTCGCGGGAGTCGTTCCGGTTGTTCGCTTAAACACACGTTGTAAATGATAGGGGCTGATATTGATCGCGGCAGCCATTTCGCCAAGAGTCAAATTTCCCGGGTACCGATTTTCAATCAAATCAGTTACGGCACGGGCGATTTCTGCATCGGGACCCTCCAGGCTGGGACTGTCCGGACGGCATCTTTTACATGGGCGAAAACCGGCCCAACGCGCCTCTTCGATACTGCTGTATACTTGAACATTTTCCGGCTTCGGAATTCGCGATCTGCAGGAAGGCCTGCAAAAGATGCCCGTTGATCGGATGCCCACATAATAAATCCCATCGTATCGGGTATCCCTTCGTAAGATCGTCTCATACACGGATTGAAAAAGATCATCGTCCATACGCGCTCACTCCTTCCACCTCACCTCATTATAAACAGTCGTCCGCGAATTGATAATACACTGGAAATAGGATAGCAAGAAAACGAAAAAAGAAAGCCAACAATTAGACTCTGCTAATCTGTTGGCTTTCCTCGGTTTGTGAGATTTTCTTACTAGTTTTCGATTAATTAGTTGTAACTGTCACTGTGTCCGCTTGACTGCTGATCGACCAGCCCAAAGCATCAGCCAGTGTTCTTAACGGTACATACGCATGGTCTGTTGGACTCATCCAATACTTGCCTTCTTTGAACTCAATCAGATTGCCGTTGATCAAAGCAAGTATCCGATTGTCATCAGTCATCCAGGCGCGTCCGTTCACGCTTCTGGCAAAGTCAGCAAGCGGAACCATCGTACGGTCTTTGTCATTGACGAATGCTGATTCAGACGGGTTGCTGATGCCCATGAAGGCATTGTTGATTTGGACTTTTACAGGTGTTCCATAAGAGCTGGTTGGTGCTGCACTGCCATCGTTATACAGATAACGAGCAAAATTCGGATGCTGGAAGTCAAAGAAATCAAGCAGATTGTTTGCATTGGCATCCCGATTGTTCAGCGCCTGAACGCCGTAGTTCCATTCAATAAACTTCAAGATCGAAGTATGGTCATACTGCACATGGCTGACATAATTTTGTTTTGCATATGGCGAGATCACTATTGCTGGAACGCGTGGACCTTCGCCTTGCAGTCCATCCGGACCAGGAGTAACCTGTGGAGGAGCTACGTGATCCCAGTAACCGCCAGACTCGTCGTAGGTGATGATGATCGCTGTATCTTTCCAATAGGGGCTGTTCATAATCGCATTAATCGTCTTGACTGCGAAATCTTCACCTGCTGGCGTGCTGTACCCAGGATGTTCATCATTCGGATAGTCAGCTTTTACAAAGCTGACAGCAGGCAGGTTGTTATTGGTAATATCTGTTGCCAGGTTGTTATAGTCTTTCAGGTTATTCTTGTATTTGCCGTCTTCATAGTTTTGGAAATACTGGAACGGGTTATGATGCGGTGAATAGGTTGCATCGTTCGCCGCATATCCGCCTTGGTACCAAGCCCATGATTTGTTTGCGCTGGAGAGTTCATCCCCAATGTTTGTATTAGTTAAATTATAAGAAAGTGCGGATTTGGGATTATCCCCGCCATACGGTCCATTCTTAGGCGTTGGATCTCCTTTAATCGGTTGATCTTTGGTGCCTGATTGAGCGGCGACTAAGTACAAAGCTCCTGGAGTAGACGGTCCAAACACCGGCTGGAACCAGTTGTCGGCCATTGCAAAGTGCTGCGCATATTGCCAATAAGCGGGCAGCGCATGGTAATCGTAATAGCCCATAGCAATTGTTCCTTTACCGGCCGCTTGGGCTTCATTGACTTGATAGAATTTGTCCATCAACCCGTTGTCATACATTTTAACCATGTCATTGAAACCATGGTCAACGTCCTGGGTTTGCAATTGATTGGAAGGGAACAGATACGGTGTATGCGGGGTGCCATAAACATCGTAGTTGACCGAACCTGCTGGAATGCCATTGACGTTCGGAGTGCCTGGCAGCGCCTGAAATCCGGGAGCGCTTGGATAGGTGCCAAAGTAGTTATCGAATGAACGATTCTCCTGGAAGATCACGACGGTGTGTTTGATTGGGGAATTCGTAGACTGCGCATTGTCAGCTTTTACCTGGGTTAATCCCAAAGGAGCCGCGAGAGCTGCTGTGGCGATCAGTGTAGAAGCCACTGTCATCTTTTTGTTCAAATCTGATCCTCTCCCTGTCTGTTTATCACTTCCTCTCTAGTCTACTGTTTGTTCACTCACCATTTTTTGCTATTGTGTAATGAAATTGTTAAGAAATGTTAAGAAAAAATATTCATTCCTTTCCAGCTCCGGTTGCAGACTGGGTAGCTCGCAAGGAATGAACATTTTTTCCGCCGACTATAAGTCGTGCTTTTATTTACCCGATAAACTGATGATATAAACTGCGGTCATCGCTTGTGCAACATTCTTGCTTTCATTTCCGGACTGGCTGAAATAGGTATTGATTCCATTTATATAATAAGTGTCATCCTGAGAAACCGTTGTACCTTCATTTTTCCAATCAGTGATCGCCTTCTGAACAAGACTCTTTTTTTGATCGGCGGGGATGGTTTTCCAATCCTGAGCGGTGGTTTGTGTAGTAGTTTTGCTCCAAACCCCTTGACTACTAGTGGAAGGGGATGACGTTTGGCCGCATCCGGTTATGGACAGACCCAGAACCACAGCCAGGCTTAAAGTCCCTATAATTTTCTTCATCGTCTTGCTCCTCTGCTACAGTGGCTGCTAGATTTGGTGAAAGTAGGATAGCAGTATCATTGTAGCCCCTGTCCCACAGGAAATCAATTTACAGAGGATGC
>JAQBPP010000261.1 GCA_028287455.1 Bacilli bacterium
CGTACGCACACACGAGATGGAGGAAATCGTTCAGACCAGTTCACTCCCGTGGTAACTCGAGCAGCAGGGCGAAGCCCAATTGATTTATTTAACATAGGTCAAAGTAAGCGACAGTTATGATCTATCCTCTAATAGAACTCGAATTGATTTATCGCTCGCTCTTCCAGTTGTAAATGGATTTCTTTAATTAGTAAAAGCTTAATTGTGGCAGAAATCCATTTACAAAAGTATCGGTCGCGACATCTCAGGTTCGAGTTCTATTATTGATATCAGTTCAATACAGCCGTTTACATTGATCATATGATAACAAGATCGACTGGCTTCTCCTGCAGCCCGAGTTCAGCAGAAAGTGACTAAGTACATATACTCATAATCCTCGAGTTGACATGTTCGTACATGTCAACTCGAGGATTTTTTGTTTGTTATTGATTCAAGCTCTTGTTCACCAGTGAGGGAAATTGAATTTGAACTACGTGCGGGAATCTTTATTAAGAAGTTCTACTCCGAAGTACTGCTGGCGGATATTTGCTGGAGGCGACTTTTGTTGACCGGGTTTCTACTACATATGTTTATACAAAAAAGAAACCCGGTCAACAACACCGAGCCGCAAGCAAAAATGCGCCAGCAGAACTTCGACAGCAGAACTCTTAATTAATGTTTTTCGCACGTAGGCATATTAAAATCATTTCCCTCATATAGTGAACAAGACTTGAACAACCCATCTAGTTAACCTGATGACGCTGACTGGGAATACATCTCCCAACGATTCATATATATGTAGCGTTTGCAGTTAATTGTACGAGTCATCCGGCCTTTGGCAAGTTCCTGGCGTCATTTAAAGTGGGAGATGGGCCGTATAAGGGGTAACGACAGGCAGCCGTAACTCTTGAGGGAGGGAACAGCGTGGAGAAGTTCGACATTTTTAGAGACATTGCAGAACGAACAGGTGGTGATATTTATCTTGGCGTGGTAGGCCCTGTTCGGACTGGAAAGTCAACTTTTATCAAAAAATTTATGGAGCAGATCGTCTTGCCGAACATTCGTGTGGACGCAGACCGCGCACGGGCTATTGATGAATTGCCGCAAAGTGCTGCAGGTCGAACCATCATGACCACTGAACCTAAATTTATTCCGAATCAGGCCGTAGAAGTATCTGTCGCAGAGGGATTAGACATCAATGTCCGAGTGGTGGATTGCGTCGGCTACTCCGTATTAGGTGCACGTGGCTACGAAGATGAAAATGGTCCACGAATGGTTTCCACGCCCTGGTTTGAGGATCCCATCCCGTTTCAGGAGGCGGCTGAAATTGGCACCCGCAAGGTGATCGCCGACCACTCCACGATCGGGTTGGTCATCACTACTGATGGAACGATTGCTGAAATTCCGCGCGAATCTTACATCGAAGCGGAAGAGCGGGTGATCGCTGAACTGAAGGAGCTGGGCAAACCGTTTGTCATCGTGATTAACTCCACCACACCTTTCAGTGCAGAATGCGATGAACTTCGTCAGAATCTTTCGGTCAAGTATGACATTCCGGTCGTTGCTTTATCAGTGGCTACTATGAATCAAGATGACATTATGGGTGTTCTCCGCGAAGCACTGTATGAGTTTCCGGTACATGAAGTGCACGTGAATCTGCCCTCGTGGGTAATGGTGCTGGAACAAGCACACTGGTTGCGTTCAAGCTTTGAGGACAGTGTACGCGATACTGTGAAAGATATCCGCAGACTACGCGACATTGATCGCGTTGTAGAGCAGTTTAACGAGTTCGAATTTGTGTCCAGAGCAGCGCTCTCCAACATGAACATGGGCCAGGGAATAGCAGATATCGATCTGTCGGCGCCTGACCAATTGTATGATAGAGTACTTACCGAAATAGTAGGAGTAGAAATTAGGGGTAAAGACCATCTGCTCCAATTGATGCAGGATTTCTCGATTGCTAAACGCGAGTATGACAAAATTGCCGAGGCCCTGCGGATGGTGAAACTCACAGGATACGGCATCGCTCCTCCAGTACTGGAAGAGATGACGCTCGATGAGCCAGAATTGATTCGCCAAGGTCCAAGGTTCGGGGTTCGGTTAAGAGCAACCGCTCCTTCGATCCATATGATTCGCGTAGATGTAGAATCTGAGTTTGCGCCGATCGTTGGCACCGAAAGACAGTCTGAAGAACTGGTGAAATATCTCATGCAAGACTTTGAAGAAAATCCGCTTAAAATATGGGACTCTGATATTTTCGGCAAATCACTTGCAGCGATTGTGCGTGAAGGAATATCTGGCAAACTAGCAATGATGCCGGAAAATGCGCAGTATAAATTAAAAGAAACGCTAGAACGAATTATCAATGAAGGCAGCGGCGGACTTATCGCTATCATCCTCTAGTGAACCTCTAAACAAGAACAGAGCCACACCTGTTCTTGTTTTTTTCATAGAAGGCATGTATAATTTGGCATGTCTTGGATAAAAAGCTAATAAGCCTAAGTGCACTTGTTTGGAGGGAGGTGACCCCGACATGAATAAAACAGACTTGATTAACTCAGTAGCCGAGAAAACGGACTTAACTAAAAAAGATGCCTCAACTGCGGTCGATGCTGTATTAGAAGGAATTATGGAAGCGTTGTCGACTGGGGAGAAGGTGCAGCTGATCGGATTCGGTAACTTCGAAATTCGTGAGCGTGCTGCCCGTAAAGGACGCAATCCACAAACTGGTCAAGAGATCGAGATTTCTGCCAGCAAATCGCCTGCCTTTAAGCCTGGTAAGGCGTTTAAGGACTTGATTAAGTAATACGCCATTTGATCGCTCATTTAAGCGATCTACTTTAACTAACGAAAACTCCGTGCAGTGGATAACTCATGTCAGCGACAGGTTTCCCACTCACGGAGCTTTTTCGCTATTTTCCTGGAGAGTGGAATGCAGATATGAAAACCTGGTCGCAATGGTTGTCCGCCTGTGTGATATGGCTTCTACTGTATGCCGCTGTTTGGGTTCCATCCGCCTCTGCAGCTAACTGGCGTGCAACTGTAGTTCAGATTCATCCTACACCCTCTTTAACGATTAGCAGTTATTCTCCATCATGGGGCACACCGCAAGAACTTCAGCAAATATATGAAGAACTGTTAAGAAACAAGCACGGCAAGGAACTAGCACTGCTTCGTTCAATTGTGATCTATGATGGGTATCCAAATGGAGCAGGGGAAGCAGGGGAATATCATTTTACTGCTGCTACGGATTTAATGGGGCATGTGCAAATGCAGCCCGGTCAAATTGACATTTATGGCGGGCATGACCGCACTACGATTCAAGCGATTGCCAGAACACTCGCGCATGAATATGGGCATCATGTAACGCATTTTTATACAATTCAGGAAGATGGAATCACGCTTACCGATCCAAATAAATGGAAACAAACCACATTTAGCCGTTTGCGCGGGTTGGATACGGACTTCCGTGTCGGACTTGAGGATAAACCGCATCGTTGGCAAATTCCAGAGATTGCGGCGGAAGATTATGTTGAATTATTCGGGTCGCCCAATGCGAAGATTCCAACCCCGTTCAATTCTCGGTTGGACTTGGCTCAAAAAGGGGGAACGCTTGACGCTGTTAAATGGAGCGGTATGATGTATAACGTTTCGCCTCAGGAGAATTTTGATCTTCCGTTAGCCGCACAGGTTCCTGCTGAGTTTGAGTGGTTAAATCGCTGTTTGGAGGGAAACTCTACTACTGATTTCAGTGCTTCAAACAATTTCTCGCCTGCAATAGCCCCGGCATTAGCTCTGAAAACTGTTTCGCTGCAGGGTGCAGAAGGGTTCCTGGTGACTTTGTCCTGGAATGGGTCCAAGAATGCGAATGATTTTTACACATTGGTTTCTTGGAAAGACGGCGATGATTTGCCGGAGCCAATCGCAACCAAAAACGGCAGTGAACAGCTGACTGCCAAATATGGCTCATTGGTGCTGCGAAAGGCAAACGAGATCATTACTTATAAGGATCCCAATGCAAAAGGGGTTCATCACTTCATTGTGTATCTGATTGATCATAACGGGTGGACAGTGGCTTCCAATGAATTGACACTGGATATGGATCATCCGGA
>JAQBPP010000284.1 GCA_028287455.1 Bacilli bacterium
TGGCGGTTTGTATTGATTTCCTAGGAGAACAGGATTTCTTTTCATAAAGATCCCTCGTTTACAAATCATCCGTTTGCTCACAAAAATGAGCCAGAAAATTTTCTTTTTGAGCCTGCGTATTGAGCAAGGCATGGAATCGTTCTAGTAGTTGGTCCAAACCGCTCCTGTTTGTCTTGTTGTCCTGCACATCATATTTCCTGACTAATTCCCAAGCTTCTCGCGGCAGCATCATTTGACAGATGGTCAATCGCTTATTGTATATGGACAGTGGATGAACCTCCAGATAAGATCGCCACGCTCTTGTGCCAGCTGGAATGGACCATCCCAGCGTATTGGCCATGAAGGTGGCCAAATCGGATGAACAGGAGCCATACGTGCACAGATCAAAATCCAGGATCCACGCTCCCGCTGTGCTGATCAGCAGATTCGGACAGGTGAGATCCCGATGTATAATCTGCCCCCCTCTAATTTCTTCTTCTGCGATCAACTGGAGCGGGAGTTGTTTCATCGCCGCAAGGGCCCGCTCCCCCTGCTCAATGTAAATGCTGGCGTGCCTGGTGAGCTCGCGGGCCAAAGGGTCATCAACGCTTAATTTCCTGATGCTCCGGGTAAAATTGTGAAGGCGTTTTTCAGAGTCGACCAATAGATTAAGCTGGTATCTTCTTCTGTATGGAAGTTTGTGAAACTGAAAATCACTAGCAAGCAAGTGCATGTTCGCGATCGATTTGGACACTTGATCGACATCGTCCAGCACTGCACCATCAAATCGACTGCCTGGGGCCCAATCTGTCAGATACAACAGCCGCTTGCCGACTTTCAAATACAGCTCCCTGTCTTTGGTACGGATTGGTCTTACTACATCAGCCCCCGCTTTATATAACGAAAGCATGATAGAAGTGACAAATCGCAATTCGTCTTCGCTAAAATGGAATTCTTTGAGCGCTTTGACGCCTTCCGAAGTGTGCAGCTTGTAAATCGCCTCCGTTTTATAAAGAGAATCCACCGGCTGGGCAGAGACAACTTGAAGGTGATACATTTTTTCCACTTGTTTCAGCAGTGATGGGTCCATGTGATTGCCTTCTTTCTATAGGTTCCACGGACGTGCGGCTAACACAAATTATTCAGTTCTCTGGCAAAACGAGTGAGGTAAGTATCCCGCTCCATGCTCTGTTTGTTAAGACTTTGTTAAGAACCATGCAAAAAAGCCTATCTTCTGTCACCGAAGATAGGCCTCTCGTATCAGGGAAAACGAATTGTATGCTGTGCTACTTTGTTAAACACATGCGCAGAATCGATTCGATATCTGATTTTGTGAGTTTCTGGAAATTGCCGATCGTACCTGCGCCCCAGCCTTTTGCCGCTTCTGCCGCCATTTCCTCAATTCGCTCTTCGCCAATGCCATAGTCACCCAGTGTCCTGGGGGCACCGATCTCATCGAAGAAGCTGCGCACAGCAGCGATTCCTGCAAAAGCGAGCTGCTGCTCCGACTTGCCTTTCGCGTCGATGTCGAACACTTGCACGGCCAGCCTGGCAAATTTTGCTTCCTTGCCGCTCGCCACATGTTTCATCCAATTCGGGAATACAATCGCAAGCCCACCGCCGTGCGGGATATCGTAATAAGCACTGATTACATGCTCGATAGCGTGACAGGCCCAATCCGGTTCAACGCCCATGGATATGATGCCGTTTAATGCCATTGTACTGCAGTACATCAACGCTTCTCGTCCATGGTAATTTGCGGGATCTTCCAAAACTGGTTTCGCATGCGCAATAATGGTCCTCAAGAGCGATTCACACATCTGTTCTTGCAGCATCACATGCTCCGTATGGGTGAAATATTGTTCAAAAACGTGGCTCATCATATCCACGATGCCGTACACAGTCTGATTTTTCGGTACAGTCAGCGTGTTTGCCGGATCACAGAATGAAAATCTCGGATAAAGAGCGAGTGCAGATGTAGAACGTTTCTCCTCTGTTTCCAAATTGCTGATCACAGAGGTTCCATTCATCTCTGAGCCTGTAGCAGATAAGGTCAGGATCGTCCCCAGCGGCAGTGCATCTTCCGCCCGCGCACGTCTGGTGTAGAAGTCCCATACATTTCCTTCGTATTTGACGCCGCCTGCAATCGCTTTGGCAGCGTCGATGACCGATCCGCCCCCAACTGCCAGGATTAAATCAACCTGATTCTCCCGGCAGATGCTGATCCCTTTGTTCACAGAACTAAGTCTTGGATTCGGCTCAATACCTGGTAATTCGTACACAGTAATCGAGGCCTTGCCTAAAATCCCCAACACTTTGTCATATAATCCGGTAGACTTGATGCTGCCTCCGCCGTACACAAGCAGCACCCGATCGCCGTACTTCTTAACCTCAGTCTCCAAATGTTGTTCAATCTGACCGGAACCGTAATATAAAGCGGTTGGATTTTGAAAACGAAACGGATTCATTTTGCTGCACTCCTAACAATGATACATATTTAGTGGGAATGAACACTTTTTCCCTACCGAGGAGCGGTTTCAGATAATTCGAGACCTTTCACCTGATCCCGCACGCGCTGTACGGTCCACTCATTTTTAAACAAGCCTACTGGCGTCCCGTGCATATCTTTTACCATTCGACAGTCAAATAGCTGCAATTGCCGCAAAGACGCTTCGTCTCCCTTCATCCAAAAAGCAGACGTATAGGGCAAGCCTGTCATCGTGATTTCCACGCCGTATTCCCCGCGCAGCCGATGCTGCAGCACTTCCAATTGCAGTGGTCCTACAACGCCAAGGATAGTTTCCGCAGGTCCCTGCGCGGGCTGGAACAGCTGCATGACCCCTTCTTCGACCAGCTCTGATATGCCTTTTTGAAACTGTTTGTATTTCATCGTATCCTTCTGTTCAATTTTCGCAAAATGCTCGGGTGAAAATTGAGGAATCCCTTCAAATTCAAACTGTTGACCTTCACAAAGCGTATCCCCGATGCGAAACGCACCCGGATCATGAATGCCAATGATATCACCTGCATAGGCCTCTTCGACAATCGTCCGGTCTTGCGCAAGGAATTGCTGAGGTTGAGCCAAGCGAATGCTGCGTCCCGTCCGCACATGCGTTACAGCCATTCCACGTTCAAAGCGGCCCGAACAAATCCGCAGAAACGCAATGCGATCCCGGTGCGCTGGATTCATATTGGCCTGAATTTTAAAAATGAACCCGGAAAACTTGTCCAGGGTAGGTTCCACCACTCCCGCAGTTGAGTTTCTCGCCACTGGAGATGGAGAAAGCTTCAGGTAAGTTTCCAAAAAAGGCCTCACACCGAAGTTTGCCACCGCACTGCCGAAAAATACAGGGCTTAATTCACCTTGCAGAACATCTTCAGGCGAAAACGCATCGCCCGCGCCGTCCAGCAGCTCAATGTCATTTTTCATCTGTTCCCACTGATCCGGCTCAACCCAACTTTGCCACTGCGGATCTTCCGGTCCGCTCACTTTAAACGTGTCAAAATCTTCCATATTCGCCCGGTCAAACTTCTCAAAGCGCAAATTTCGCCGATCAAAGATGCCTTTAAAATCCTTGCCCATTCCGACCGGCCAGTTGATCGGATACGTGCGGATCCCCAGCACATCACTGATCTCATCGAGCAGTTCAAACGGGTCTTTCGATTGTCGATCGAGTTTGTTAATAAAAGTGAAGATCGGGATGCCGCGTCGTTTGCAGACCTGAAACAGTTTAATCGTCTGAGGTTCTACGCCCTTCGCTGCATCGATCAGCATCACAGCACTGTCGGCTGCTGTTAGTGTACGATAAGTGTCTTCACTGAAATCTTCGTGCCCAGGCGTGTCTAGTATGTTAACACAAAAATCCTCGTAGCTAAATTGCAGTACACTGGAGGTCACCGAGATCCCCCGCTGTTTTTCAATTTCCATCCAGTCGGATCTGGCATACGATTTGGCTTTACGGCCTTTAATCGAGCCCGCTTCACGGATGGCCCCGCCAAACAACAGAAGTTTTTCGGTCAGTGTTGTTTTCCCCGCATCGGGGTGTGAAATAATCGCAAACGTACGACGTCTGCTGACTTGTTTGGTTAATTCTTGTATCGCCATTCGTTTCTCCTTAATGGTTCACATTCGATCTTTAATGGAGCACTTTTTGCACAAAACGCTCCATCTCTTGTTCATTATGAAACATTCCGATTTGCTGCGCCACTATTTTCCCCTGAGCATCCAAAAGATAAGTGGTTGGCGTACCTACAATTTTAAACGCATCTGCCGCCTGCCCCTGCCGGTCGAGCAGTACTGGATAGTTGATCTTCATTTTGTTGACAAAAGAATTCACATTCGTTAGTTGATCCTGTCCAGTCCAATTTATGCCGTATACTGCAATCTGGTCTTTATGCTGCTGCGTAAATCGGATTAAATCAGGCGTTTCCGCCTGACACGGCTCGCACCAGGAAGCCCAAAAATTGAGCAAAACCGGTTTCCCTCGCAAATTCGCAAGAGAAACCGGCTGCCCTTGCAGCGATTCAAGTGTCAAATCAGGTGCTTGCAGGCCAACTAAGGCGGCTGAAACTGCATGTCCGTGCAAGAGCAGATTGTAGACGACAGCCCCAGTTAACAGCACCAAAAGTGGAATCCAGATGCGCATTTTCTTGCGTATCACTGGCATCTGAAGTTGCCCTATTTTAGCCATAACCGTGCAATCCCTCCTGCTATTACTGAAACAATAAGTGATATGATCACTCTGACAAAGACAAATTTGGCTCCCAAAAATGGTATTTCTGCGCCAACGCGCGGCAGACTGATTAAAAACCACGAACTGATAAAAGCAACAACTCCGGCGCTGCTGAAACCAGTATTCAGCAGTGACACAGACAGCGGATAAACTGCCCACCGCGAGCCTGTCCCAAGAGCACCAAGGAGTGTGCCCATGAGAATCTCAAACAATCCCTTGTGTTTGCCAAAATGCAGATAGATAAACCGCTTTTGCAAAAATTGCTCCAACAGGCCTGCGAAGAAAATCGACACGATAATCCACAGGCAGGATTGTGCCAGCGTCAATAAAGAAGTTTTAATGCCAGAACTAGCTAAAAACGGCTGATAATAAAAGGCGACCCCATACGCCACCACCGTAATGATGATCAAACCTGCGAGAAACGGATCCACAGTTCTCTTCCTCTCCACAGCACTTGTACCCTATGCGTATGAAGAGGAAAACGAAAAAATACTAAGCATGTCTACGTTCTGCGAGCGTCAGCCTTTGGCCGTTCAGGGGACTTTTTCCCGGAATTTGCACTTGCTTTAGGCACACCCGGCCCCAACCGTCCGTTTTCAATCGATTGACGTTCAAATTGAATGGCGGTCTCCTTTTCGATGCGGGACAAGGCAGATAAATCTTTGGGTGTAATCAAAACAACTGA
>JAQBPP010000318.1 GCA_028287455.1 Bacilli bacterium
TTCCATGCTCGTCCACACTGGGGCAAGCTGTTTGCCATGCCGCCCGCCCGGCTGCAATCGCTCTACGAGAAGCTGCCCGACTTTCAAAAACTGATCCTTCGCTGTGACCCCCAAGGAAAGTTTTGCAACGCCTTTTTGAAAGAATATATTATGAAGCACTAATTTCTTATTTGTTTCGTAATTCAAGGGGGCCAAGAGCAACCAGATTCGCCAACACAGTGATAGTCGAGGCGTTCCATTATTTATCGGTACAAGTTCTTGGTTGCGGTGGCTTGCTTAAGTTTACTGGGAACAATAGTCCAAAATGTCACGGATTTCGCGGCTGCAGCCTGAGTTGCTTTTGCGCATTTTGAATTTAACACTCAATGTATGACTGTTGATGAGTACATACGACAGGGATTTGGGAGAGCCTTTGTTTCGCCAATAAAATACTTTGAATCTAGAGTGATTTATGGTGAAAATTTTGGAACCAAACCATCACGTGAAGAATTTCATTTCATTTTTTGAAAACGTAATCTCAGAATCAGTTATGAGCATCACGTGAAACAAGACTAAAACGGCTCTGATCGCATCGTATTGCGAAAGGGCCGTTCTTTTTTTTCTTTGAAAAGCTATAAATAATCGGCCAGCTTTATAAATTAAAATAGAAAACTTGCTACCGTTTTTTCAATGTCCAAAAATAAACCAGTTCAGTTCAACTAAGGAACTCGTAGGGGGCGGCCTCACTGGTAACGACTATCATCTATATAGTAAATAAAAATAGTGATACACTATAATAGGGTTATAATTGATCCAGAACAGTTGTGTGACTAGGTCGCGCCCTGGCTTGCTGTAGCGCCTAAGCAGGAGCGCCAACATCCTTTCTTCAAATCTTAGGGTATAAGGACGGTAAAAATGAGCAACAGACAAACTAAAACAGACGTTATCTTAATTGGTGCCGGAATCATGAGTGCGACTTTGGGGTCATTGCTGAAAGAATTAGTACCGGACTGGGAAATTACAGTGGTTGAGAGGCTCGCAAACGCAGCAGAGGAAAGCTCCAACGAATGGAATAATGCGGGAACGGGGCATTCTGCACTGTGCGAGCTTAATTACACCGTCGAACAACCGGACGGATCCATAGATATTAGCAAAGCTATAAAAGTTAATGAAGAGTATCAGGTTTCAAAGCAGTTTTGGTCTTATCTTGTAAACAGTAATCTCATAAGTAATCCGCGAGACTTTATCGTGCCAGTGCCTCATATGAGTTTTGTACAAGGTGAACAAGATGTAACGTTTTTAAAAAAACGTTTTGAAGCGCTGTCTAACAATCCCCTGTTTCAAGGGATGGAATTTTCCCATGACCCGGAAAAACTGATGGAATGGATTCCCCTTATGATGAAAGACCGGACATTGAATAGACCTATAGCGGCAACAAGAATCGCATCTGGAACTGATGTTAACTTTGGCGCTTTAACTCGGCTATTGTTTGCCCACTTAAAGACGAAAAACGTCGATATAAAATTCAAACATAATGTTGATGATATTAAACGTACTAGCGACGGCTCGTGGGAATTGAAAGTACGGGATGTCGATAGCGGTACCGTCGAATGCCATACTGCAAAATTTGTATTTATCGGCGGCGGTGGAGGAAGCCTGCATTTGCTGCAAAAATCCGGTATTTCTGAAGGAAAAGGTATAGGCGGATTTCCAGTAAGCGGACTATTTATGGTGTGTAAGAATCCGGATATTGTAGCGAAGCATCATGCAAAAGTATACGGCAAAGCTTCGGTAGGTGCTCCTCCAATGTCTGTTCCGCATCTTGACACAAGATTTATCGGCAAGAAAGAATCGTTGTTGTTTGGACCGTTTGCCGGCTTCTCTCCAAAGTTTTTAAAATTCGGTTCAATGTTTGATTTGTTAACCTCTATAAAAACGCATAATCTCGTAACTATGATCGCGGCAGGCGTAAAAAACATTTCATTAACAACATACCTGATCAAGCAAGTTATGTTATCGAAAGAAAAGCGCATGGAAGCTTTACGGGAATTTGTCCCGAACGCCAAAAGCGAGGATTGGGATTTACTGGTAGCAGGCCAGCGTGTGCAAATCATCAAAGATACTGCTGCCGGCAAAGGAACGCTTCAATTTGGTACGGAAGTTATTAGTGCCGCTGATGGCTCGATAGCTGCATTGCTCGGCGCTTCTCCGGGTGCTTCTACCGCAGTTTCCGTCATGCTTGAGGTAATAAAAAAATGCTTCCCGCAGCATATAAAAGAGTGGGAACCAAAAATAAAAGAAATGATTCCTACTTATGGCGTGTCACAGTTGACAAACCCAGATCTTATCAACGAAATTCATACTTCAACAGCGCGTTCGCTCGATCTAAACGAAAACTTGCCGTCGCCTAACGGTATCATAAATAACGAAGTGTTGATTTGAGAACCATTCATTGTCTTAAATGACATGCCTCCAAACATTCAACGACCTCACGAATACGCCTCTTTAGGGGACACGGCGACCTCACCTGTGAGTTCGGTGTATCGTACTCATGATTGAGGTTTTTTCGCTGCGCAAATGTGCCGAACTGATGTACGATGAGGTCTCGTTAGTGACCTTGTTTTACTGGAGCATATGACCAGTAAAACTATCGAAAGGGAGTATGCCAGTGGAAAATCTGATAATAGAACCCTATAAACCAGAAAGGGATAATGCTGCG
>JAQBPP010000351.1 GCA_028287455.1 Bacilli bacterium
GACACATATAAAATCGCATCAAACGGCTGCACAGCCTCCTGCCATAAACGCTTGCTGTCAAACTGCAGGCTTACCGATTCAACTGCCACTTCAGCGTCAGTCAAGCGCGCATGTGCTGCAAGTTGTGAAATTCGATCACTGTTGGTCGGCACCGCGTCTGTGACTAACAGATGCAGCTTCGGCAATCCCGATGTCAACGTCGCCTGGACCAGTGACACAAAGAAAGGGCCAGATCCAACAGCCAGTACTTTGGCCTGACGATACAATTGAAACAGATAAGCACCGGAACCTGAGAAACTGTCCAAAAATTCAATTTGAGCAGAGAATTTTCCCAGGATCTCAGCAGTTAAGTGATGCGGATGATCCTGACTGACATCCCGCACCATCCCGTTTTGAATCAGTACACTTGCAATTTCTTGCACGCGATTCCGGTATTCATCCGGCAATCCCTCTGTCAAATCCTCCAACGAGTTATGTCCATTAAACACCGGCATCAGTTTCTCAATCCATCGATCGATCCCTGTGCCTTCCAGTTGGAACGACCCGTTATTATTCCGAAAATACACGCCGCCGTTTGGATCAGGGAGAAAGAACGTGTCTCCTTTGACTTTCAAACGCATAAAGGGGTGCAAACCTGTCATTTTCGCTCCTCCTAATCGTACGCTGTGCGCCGATCCCACGATCACCTCACTATTATCGTATGTATCCCTCTTCGTCCGTTTTGTCACCCGTTCAGAAAAAATCCCCTGCCTTGTGCAGGGGCCAGTCCAAACAGAAATCCGAGATTGGTATTTTTCAGCCTAACCGCGGAAACAACCTCCGCAGCGGAAACATCTCGCACAGCGAGCACAACCACCGCACCCAAAACAGCCCACACAGCCGAAGCATCCGCCGCAGCCGAAGCAACCACCGCAACCAAAGCATAAAACCTGAACAGCATCGAGCTTATCTTCTTTAGTAGCGGGAGTTAATTCGATTGCCTTGAAGTCATCCACATTCAGCTTCAGGAGTTCTTTTTTGAAATCGCTCATTTATCCACCCCTCCGTTCCTAAACAGATCGAATACTCCGTCCATCGCATATCGACAGAATATACTTTAGAATTATGAAACGGGGTCAAACTCTGTAACGACGCCAAATACCTATCTTTCTGCGTCACTCTAAATGTCCCAATCTAACGTGAACACAAAAAGCAGTTTGCTGGAGAATCCCAACAAACTGCGTTAATAGAAGTTACTATCACCAAGATTAAGATTCAGTTGCAGCATGTGAGGCCTGCTGCAGGGCGTCCAGAAATACTTCCACCGGCTGCGCACCGGAAACTGCATACTTGCGATCAATTACGAAGAACGGGACACCCTGGATGCTGAGGCTTTGTGCTTCCTGTTCATCCAATCGGACTGAATCGGTATATTCAGTGCTAGTTAGCATCTGAAGCACCTCTTCTTTAGGCAGCCCCACTTCTGCCGCAAGATCAACTAACGTCTCGTGATCCCCCAAGTGTTTTGACTCAGTAAAGTAAGCTTTAAACAAACGTTCTGCCATTTCATACATTTTGCCGTGCTTTGACGCCAACTGGGTTAAGCGATGTGCATCAAACGTGTTGGTCGGCTTAAGCGTATCGAAGTGATAAGTGAGCCCAACTGTCTGGGCGCGCTCCGTCATCTGATCGTTCATTTCTTTTGCCTGCTGAATGCTCATGCCATATTTGTCGGCGAGCAACTCATTCATGCTCTTGCCAGTGTTCAGTTCGGCCTGTGGATCCAGTTCGAAGCTGCGGTACAATACTTCCATCTCCTCATTGGAGGCGAATTGACTAATGGCCTCTTCAAAATGACGTTTTCCAATGTAACAAAAAGGGCAAGCAAAATCAGACCAAATTTCAATTTTCATCTGTTTTCTCCTCCAATGAATGCCAACATGATTTCCGCCAGCCTCTGCGGGTCTTCCATCATACTCATATGGCCTGCTTCAGCAATCAGATGCTGAGTGATATGATCCCCTTTGTCGTAAAACACTCGTTCACGCGGAATGATCTGATCGTTTTCCCCCGCTACAATCAAAACCTGTACATTCGCATTTTGAATCACTTCATTGCGAGCCGGACGAGTGCGCATCCCTTCCAGTGTACTGACAGCGCCTCCCGGATCAGTTGCATAGCCGATCTCTTTGGCTGTTAGCACAGCAGCTGGCATCGTCTCCACATGCTGCGGTGCAAACAGTTTCGGGATTAGCCCATCGATGAAGACGTTAAGCCCATTGTCCCGAATCGTCTTCATACTGTTTAAGCGTCCCTGTTTGCCTTTATCATCATCTGGAAATGCGGCGGAATGGATCAAGCCAAAACCGTTTAACCGCTCCGGATAAAGTTCTGCAAAAGCCAAAGTAATATACCCGCCTAACGAGTGACCTAAGAGGATCGTTTTCTCAATCCTAAGCTGCTGCAGAAGTTCTGCAATATCTTTTGCCATCACTTCCATGGAATAGGTGCCTGCAGGTGCATCCGAATCGCCGTGACCGCGCAAATCAGGGATGATAAACCGGTGACTGTCTGGGAGCAAAGGAAGCACAGAGTCCCAATAGGAAGAACTGCCACAAAAACCATGGAGCAAGACTACAGCTTGTCCGACACCTTTTTCAAGATAAGCCATTTTGCGGCCGCCCAAATCCACATCCTGTTTCTGCATTACTGCATCTCCGTTCCTGTTCGTTTTTACGGACACTGTTAGCCTCTAAACTTCGTGTCCACAACTCCGTTCGTACCCCCGATGACGACAATGTCCGCCATATTTACAAACAATCCGTTTTCCACTACGCCTGGGATCAGATTCAACTCACTAGTGATCCTGACCGGGTCGTCCAGAGTTGGAAAATGACAATCTAATATGTAGTTGCCGTTATCTGTGATAAAAGGTTCACGGTTGAAAGTACGTAAAACAGAGCTGCCACCTAACTCAGCGATCTGTTTACTAGTAATGTCCCAGCCAAATTGGACCACTTCTACTGGTAGCGGAAACTTGCCTAACTCGCTGACGAATTTCGAATCATCCACTACAACGATAAATCGGCGCGCAATTGAAGCCACCATTTTTTCACGCAAAAGAGCTCCTCCACCGCCCTTAATCAGTTGCAGGTTCGGGTCCACTTCGTCTGCACCATCGATCGCCAAATCCAATTGATCAATGTCACTCAGCTTGACTAATGGAATGCCTAATTCTACAGCCAGTTTTTCAGTGTTGATCGAAGTCGGTACACAGCGGATGTTAAGCCCTTTTTTGACGAGTTCACCAAGTTTTAAAATAGACCAATACACCGTAGATCCGGTTCCCAGACCCAGCAGCATGCCGTCTTCGACATATTCAACTGCCTTTTCTCCGGCCAGTTTTTTAGCTTCCAAGCTTAACCACCCTTAGGCAACTCAACTGAATACCATATTACTCCAAATGGAGTGGTTTTATCCGACATTTGAGTTTTGCATATTCCGATACTTCCCAGGTGTTACTCCTTCATATTTCTTAAAAACAGCAATAAATGTATTTACATTCGATATGCCTACTTGATCAGCAATGACATTTATTTTCAAATTTGGCTCTTGAACAAGTAATTCTTTTGCCTTCTTCACGCGAAACTGATTTATAAATTCCAAAAAATTAACCCCGAAGTGTTCCTTGAAAAAGCGACTCAAATATTTTGGATTCATGTTAAATTTCGCAGCAATAAAATCAAGTGATAAATCCAAATTGTAGTTCTGATAAATGTAAGCAATTATGTCGTCTTCCAGTTTCTTATCTCGTATTGCAACTCGTGCATTAAAATACTCACAAATTCTGTAACAAGTTTTTTGTAAATAATCCTTCAATTCATTAAATGTGAATTTGTCGTTGACAGCAAAAAAATCGTATCCTCCTGCTAAAATTTCTGTTTTTTGCAACTGATTTTGCAGAATCAGGTTATAGACAAGTCCTAAAATGTTATGCCCGAACTGTCGCAACTGAGTAAAACTTGTTTGTTCATGTATCTTCCCGAACAAAAGAGTCAGATATTCTGAAACCTTTTTCTGGTCGCCTGCCAAAATGGACCACATCAGTTGATTCTCTTCTTCTACTGATATTAGAATCATTTGTTGATTGATTATTCCCAAGCAATCTGCGTAGTATAAGATTTGCGTTTCCAAATTCAGTTGGCGATATTCTAAAGACATACAAGCTTCTTTATAGGACTGGTTGATTTGATTCAAATTTTCATAAACATTGCCGACGCCAATCCAATAAAGTTGATCTGACTTTTCATTGATTTGTTCTTTAAGAAACTCCAACTTCCTTTTCATCAATTCGAAATCATTAAAATTCATTAAAATTGAAATGTTGGAACCTCCAATATTAGTTAACAAGCCTACCATCTGATTCTCACCAGTCATAATACTCTCAATTAAA
>JAQBPP010000361.1 GCA_028287455.1 Bacilli bacterium
CTGCCGCCCCAGCAGCAAGTGGTCGGTCGGCAAAGGAGAACTGATCCAAGCTCTGAAGTGAAAAATAATTCAACAAATAATCCGACCAATCTGCCGGACGCTCTTTGATCGTATATTCGGTCCACACACAAGAAGACGCCCCAAGATCAGGTATCCACTCTTTGACAGCAGCCGAAACTGAAACCAATTCGCTGGGGGCTATCTTTTGCAAAAAATCACTGACACTTGCTGCTGGTTTTTCGATGACAAAAAACTCACCAGTGCCAACATCACAAGCCGCAATTCCTGCCTGCTGGCAGTCTGCTGACGGAATTACCGCAACCAAGTACTGCAATAGACTGCTGTTCGGTTTGCTGTCTCCTTCAGGCGAAACGCGGGTACCGGGAGTGACAATTTGCACGATTTCCCGTCTCACAATTCCTTTCGAAGCATCCGGAGCTTCCACTTGTTCACAAATGGCTACTTTGTAACCTTGATCCACCAGACGCTGGATATAGATCTCTGCGGAATGATAGGGTACGCCGCACATCGGAATGCGCTCTTCTCCGCCGCCTTCCCGTCCGGTCAAAGTGATTTCGAGCAATTTGGAAGCCAGTTTTGCATCGTCGAAAAACATTTCGTAGAAATCTCCGAGACGAAAAAACAGCAGCGCATCGCCCGCCTGTTCTTTGATCGTCAAATATTGGCGTATCATCGGTGTATATGACATCGCGATCTGAGCTCCTCCTAAGTGATGGTTATGTTGAAGGCAGATCGCAGCTGGTCGGCCGCACTTGGTAAACCACTTCTAAACCTTCAACTGTCCAACCCAGAATTTGCGTGATTTTGGACAGACATTCGCCAAGTTCAGTTTGAAGGGATTGGAAACGCAGCACTTCCGGGTAAGTTTCCAGCCGTTCCAGCAGCTCGTCGACTTCGGCACCCTCCGTTTGTTTTCGGCGGATTTCATCAATCAGAACTCGCGTTTCAGGGTTGTCCAACATGGTTTTTTCCGCTTGCAAATAAGACTCCCAGAACGAAGTCCCTAAAATATAAGCGGCGATCGACTCAGTTTTCGACTGGACAACCGCAGATAAAACCGCACTCATGACAGCACCTCAGTTGGGCATAATTCTGCTTTTAATGTCCAGGTCCCCGCTTGCAAAATTTTCACCTGGGCCAACTTGCCGATACTGGACTTCGGTCCGCTGAAGTGTACGACCTTGTTGCTGTCAGTTCGCGCTTGCAGCACTTCACTCTTCGTTTTGGACTCTCCTTCGACAAGAACAGTCTGAATCGTACCGGTATAGCATTGCATCGCTTTTAAAGTGAATTGTTCAGAAACCTGCATCAAGCGGCTCAATCGCTCTTTCTTCACTTCATCCGATACTTGGTCAGTGTATTTCATGGCTGGTGTTCCTTTGCGCGGCGAATAGATGAATGTATACGCACTGTCATACTGCACGGTCCGCACTAAATCCAATGTATCCTGAAACATCTCTTCAGTCTCACCTGGGAAGCCTACGATCAGGTCGGTCGTCAGCGTAATGTCTGGGATACGGCGTTTGATTTTCTCGACAAGTTCCAAATAAAACTCACGGGTATAACCGCGATTCATACGGCGCAACATTTCGTTGCTGCCGGATTGAACTGGCAGATGAATGTGTTTGCAAATTTTATCACCACTGGCAATGGCTTCAATAATCCGATCCGAGAAGTTCCACGGATTGGATGTGATAAAACGTACTCGTTCAATGCCTGGTACGTTATTTACAGCTGTCAACAAATCTGCAAAATCGCAATTGCGCAGATCAAGTCCATAGTCGTTGACGTTTTGACCAAGCAGCGTGATTTCTTTATATCCTTCTGCTGCCAAGCCTTCCACTTCTTTGACCACTTCATCGAGAGTTCTGCTTCGTTCACGACCTCTCGTATA
Organism: Bacilli bacterium; assembly: GCA_028287455.1. Lineage (GTDB taxonomy): Bacteria > Bacillota > Bacilli > Tumebacillales > JAQBPP01 > JAQBPP01. Next base: position 1,916 of record JAQBPP010000361.1, read on the forward strand.
AGGCACGATGCAATAGGTGCAGAACTTATTGCAGCCGTATTGAATGTTCACCCAGGCTTTGACTCCATCAGCGCGGACTCTGGGGATATTTTCCACAATTGCGTCGCCAGCTCGCTCCCAAACTTCAAACACGGTCTCCTGAGCATCGCGCGCGGTCTGAATTAACTCAGGCAGTTGATGAATATTATGGGTACCTAATACGATGTCTACATGCGGATAGGTTTTGGCCACCAATTGACGCACCGGCTCTTCCTGGGCCATGCATCCTGATAAAGCGACGATCATCTCCGGGTTGCGTACCTTGAGCGGTTTCAAGCGCCCGATCTCTCCCCAGACTTTCGATTCCGCGTTTTCACGGACGGCACAAGTGTTAAACAAGATAAAATCCGCTTGCTCCACTTCTTCGGCAGGCGCGTATCCCATTTCACCCAGCATGCCCGCCATCATTTCTGAATCCGCCTCGTTCATCTGACAGCCATAAGTGCGGATAAAGTAATGTTTTCCTTTCATACTGCCCTTCAAATGCGTTGGAAAATTATATTGTAGCGATTGTTCTGTCCGCTCCGCAATCGTTGGACGATGAACTTCCGCAGCATGTAGATTCAAATCATCAATCGATTCTGGACTCGTACTCAATTCTCTGTACCTCCTCAAAAATGCACGTTTATTATAACATAAAAAAAGAAAGGGGCGATTCCAAAAGTGATTTTCCACTCAAGGAACCAGCCCACAACACACCATCTTTTTCAAAGATAATCAAATTAATTTATCATTTATTGGTTATGCGGAACGCTTACTGTGCTTACCGCTGTTGATTTGTTACCCGCAAAGTCAGTTACCGTATACGTAATCGTGTAGATGCGTCCTGTTCCATTGCCTAATCGTTCAGCGCGCAAACTAAATGAAGTGTCAGTAGTACCAAAGTTTGCCTGAATGTCGCCTTCACCACTATCAGGCTCATTGCTTGTAATAGAGGTTAAAACGATAGACGCAACGCCTGATGTTTGATCACTTGCATCCAACTTGGCATTAATGGTGACCATTTTATGATCAGCAGGCCATATAACCGTTTTATCTAATTGAACAGACAATTTTGGAGCTGTTTTGTCAATCTTAAATCCGATGGATTTGATCTGTTCAAGATTGCCTGCCTGATCTTTACTCCGATAATCAACCTGATAAACACCTTCACCAAAGGAAGGAATCGAACCGGAATAGGTTGACCATGTTCCATCGTTTACCCGGTATTCAATTTTTGCAATGCCTGATAAGTTGTCTGATCCAGCTAAATTTATGGTTACATCAGACGTATACCATCCATTGCTTCCGTCAGGTGATCCCGGACTTACAATAGAGCTGCTTACGGGCGCTGTTTTATCAATCTTAACGGTTGCGGTGTGCTGCGTTTCAATGTTTCCTGCATTGTCAACGCTCCAATACGTTAGCGTATGAACTCCCTCAGTTGTCAAGGAAACCACAGTACCGCTTTGCTGCTGACCGCCGTCTACTGTGTAATAGGTTGCTGCAACCCCTGAGCCACCGTCACTTGCGGTCAAGTTTACGGTTACGTCTTGGTTCACCCAACTTGAAGGTGCGTTGTCAGTTGTGATGGGGGGAGTCTTGTCAACATTATACACTTCGAGTTCATTGATCGTCGGTTCCGCGGTTGCTGTATTGATGAACAATCGCATAAATCTCGCATTAACCGGAGTGAAATTGACCGTTTTGCTTGATCCAATGAATGTTCCAGCAGTGCCTGGAATGTCCGCATAAGTGATGCCGTCATTCGAGGATTGGAGTATATAAGATGTCACTCTTTGGAACGAACTTTCTTTAAGCACTACCTGATTGTACGTCGTTGGGGCGCCAAAATCGACACTTAACCACTGATTATTCAGGGAACCTTTCACTGCCGACCAACGGGTGGCCGTGTTTGCATCAAACGCTTTTGCGGCAATATATGAGGAACTCCATATCGACGAGGCGTTGTACACCCTTCCAAGTGCTAGATTCACTGGAATTGGTGTGGACGACATAATATATGAAGCGCTTGCAACCGGGCTGTCGCTCAAACCGCTGGCATACGTGATGGCATTTAGAGTAGTATCGCTGCTGATTTTGAGTGGAGCCGTGTATAAAGTACCATCTGTTTCCGAAGGTATACTCCCATCTGTTGAAAAGTAAATGGAGCCACCGGGTGTCGAACTGGACATTGTCACTGTTTGAACACCAAAATAGGTTCCACCGCCCGGACTAAATGTCGGTGCAGCAGCGCCGCTGGCAATAGTGATAGTGTAATCACCGCTGGTAATATTGCTGGGGCTAAGGCCACTTGAGAAAGCTATGGCTCGCAGCGTGGTATTCGCACTAACCTTGACCGGCCCTGTATAAAGGGTGCCGTTTGCCAGGGATGGCGTGCTGCCATCTGTTGTGTATCGAATAGTTGCACTGCTGTTAGGACTCGAAATCGTCACTGACTGACTGGCGCTGTAGGTTCCGCCAGCAGGACTGAGTGTTGGCGCAGCAGCCCAAATCGTATACGTACCGATTGAAACCGGACTAGTCGTAGTGGACGTGTAGGCAACAGCTTTTACCGTTGTCGTGCTGCTGACCGAAAACGGCCCCGAATACAGCGTACCGTTTGTGGCTGATGGTGTACTGCCATCTGTTGTGTATCGAATCAATGCCCCACTCATGAATGTTGATAGAGTGACCGTTTGCACAGAAGTCGATGGGCCAGGGGCTGGGCTGAACCCGATACTGTAGCCTTCCTGTTGCCGCTGATTTTTCGCCCATATAAAACGGGAAAACGTATCCATGCTGGTAGTCGTACTGCCTGGCGTAAGATCTGCACCTACCAGATCGTAATATTTATCTGGGCGAAGATCGGTTAGAAAGAGATTTCCACTACGGACATAACTGGTTGGCGCTCCATGCCCCGTTCCGTTAGTTCCATCGACACGACCAGCGAAGAAATGTGGCCCCTGCATCATCACGTCAGTATACATGTTGGCAAATGGCGTCAGCATTGCGGCGGTGATGCCATATCGGCCGATCAGGTAAGCCCGATAAAATCCCGCCACATCCAGGCTGCCATGATTGGAATCTTCTCCTCCCAATAGACTCGGATTATAGCCCCAATTGTAGGCAGTGTTGCCAGCGCTATCCGCATATGTTTTTTTCGCCGAATTATCGCTGAAAAACCAATTGAGGTTCGTTTGAACAATTCCGTCATACTGCGAAACAAGAGTCGGATTGTCACCAATAATTGCATGTCCATCGGCCAGATTTTCCAGACCGTAGGAGATCATCATTTGCTGATTCCACGGCATAATTGCACCAGTCATATAAGGCGATTGCGTAGAGAAGTAGTATTTATTGCCAAAAGATAGATTTAGAAGCGACGGGAAAAAGAATTGGCTGACCACATGATCGGCCTCTGTCAAGAAAGTCGCTGCCCGCTGTCTGTACGTCACTCCGTGACCATAACTATCGCCATTAGGAACGGCTGTATTCCAAATCGATGGATGCTGCAGAATAAGTCTGGCGCAATACGCCAGATGGCCAACCATGTCGCCGTTCGCCGAATCAGCGGCCGCGGGATTTGTAGTGCTTCCTGGCCAGACAGGGGCGATGGTGTTTGTCCAGACCGAGCGCTGGCCGTAGGGAGCAGCGAGGATGTCGTTGCGCTGAGAAAGCAGCACATCATCGAAATAAATCATGCGGTCGAGGATGGACGTATCGCCCGTAACCTCATACATGAGTCCCATGGCCTTGATGGATTCACCACTATGACCCTGGGCATACTCGCTCTGCAGCGAGCTGGTATTCGGCCAAACAACAGGCTGCAGGGTTTGTATATAAGATTTAAAGGAATTGATTTCATTCTGTGTTACCGGTCCATCGAAGCTATCCACCACCATCCCTGAGGCCTCTGCATGAGCGTAGGGCAGCAGTCCAAAGCAGGTGAAAAGCAGTCCAGTCAGTATCGAAGTTCTTGTGAACGCAATAGTATGGTCTAACATGGTATAACCTCATTCCTCCATCCGGCTGATTTTAGGTTGACATTGATGAATATGGGGTGCTCCTGCACCCCTTTGTGCATTAAAGCGACCAATCAAGCTCTACTTCATGACCCGTTTTAGAAGATTCATAGATGGCATCCAGAATCAGATTATTGGTGAGGCCGCTTTGAGCAGAAATAATTGGAGTTTTTTCTTCCCGGATCGATTCAATGAAATGTCTCGTTAAACGGAAGCGTGCCCCCAAATCCTGATCAGGTTTTTTCAATTCCACGTCTACCGCCTGATTGAATTTCTCCGTCAATAATTTCCCGCCGCCGCTGCCCCAGGAAGCACCGCCATCGGAGCCAATCAAATGAACAAACGCAGAATTGGCAGTATCCATATGAACTGCCCAACTGACATCTAACGAAAGTGTCGTACCATCTTCCATTTTGATCAATGCTGTTGCTAAATCTTCTACATCGAAGTAACCTGACCAGTCAGGTGTACCCCATCGTCCCAATCCTTGTCTTTTGGGACCGAATTCTGCATAGGTGGATCCAAATACAGTCACTGGTTTTGGATTGCCCATGAGCCACAAGGACAAATCCAGCATATGTACGCCTATATCAATTAAAGGACCGCCGCCCGACTCCGATTTGCGCGTAAACCAACTTCCCCAACCTGGAATCCCTTTGCGACGCAGCCATCCTGCTTTGGCATGATAAATTCGTCCAAACGCGCCTTGTTCCGCTTGTTCCTTGATTTGCAGCGAAGCCCACTCAAACCGCATTTGATGTCCGACCATGACGACTTTGCCCGACTCCCGTTCGGCACGAATGATCTCTTTGGCCGCATCGCCATTAATCCCCATAGGTTTTTCGATTAACACATGTTTTCCTGCTCGAAGCGCTTTCACCGCGAGTGGAGCATGCCATTTATTGGGGATTCCAATCACTACAGCATCAATCTGATCATCCTCGAACAAATCTTCAGCACTGGCATGAACCCGGGCAATTCCATATTCTGCAGCACGTTTTTCCGCAAAGGGCAAGTATGCATCTGTTACAGCAGCCAGGATGACTTCTGGATGCTTGCTAAACTCAGTCATATGCACTTGACCGATGGCCCCTGCTCCCACAAAACCTAACCGAATCTTCTCTGCTGCACTCATTCTAATCGCTCCCACCTATATGATGATGAGGGTTCATACATCCCTCGGTGATACCGCAGCAAATGCTATTACCGGATAGGCCCATTTGAAGACCCACTCGGAGAAGCAGGTTTCACACTATTTCCAGAATTTTGAGGTGGAACACTTGCTGGCGGACTAATTGTCGGTGGAGTCTGCGGCGGAGCAGGAGGTGTTGCGCCGCCGCCTGCAGTACCACCCGATATACTGTTAGTCGAACCTCCACCTCCATGCACTGAGTTCGTCGAATCACCCGCTGATCCTCCAGTTCCTGTACCCGGTATAGGTTTCGTGTTGGTAGGTGGGTTGCTGGCAGCCCCCGCTCCACTACCGCTGCCTGAAGAACTGCCGGACGAGGAGGGGGTGCCTGTCGACGGCGGAGCGCTTTGATAAGTGGATGTGCCGTCCGGT